>QMPB01000384.1 GCA_003648395.1 Bacteroidota bacterium | reverse complement strand
TGATGATTCGGGTATTTGGTTATTTGAGTCGTGAAGTTTGTTGTTTCTTGTTCAAACTTCCCCCTTTAGCCTTTCAACTTTAGCCTTTCAACTTTAGCCTTTCAACTTTAGCTTTCCCCTTTAGCCTTCCTCTCCCTCCCCGGATTCTCCGATAAAAACGACTTCCAACTTCCGTAGCTTTTGTCTGCTTTGCCTTGTCCCCGTTGATAAGAATGACAAACAGCAGTAGCAAGTCCATCAGTGGCATCAAGCAAATCTGGAATTTCTTTTAATCCAATAATACTTTTGAGCATGGCCGCAACTTGTTCTTTGGAAGCATTGCCATTCCCTGTAACTGCTTTTTTTATTTTCTTGGGTTCATACTCAACATAAGAGATATCTCTATGAAGAGCCGCGGCAATTGCAACACCCTGTGCCCTACCAAGTTTCAGCATTGACTGTACATTCTTGCCATAAAATTGTGCTTCAATTGCCATTTCATCAGGATGAAATTCATCTATTAATGAAAGTGTTCTTTTAAAAATTTTTTGCAATTTTAATGCATGATTGCTTAGTTTGTGTAATTTTACCACGCCAAGAGTTATCAGCTCTAATTTCTGTCCCTTTTGGTGAATTAGCCCGTATCCCATTACAGTGGTTCCAGGGTCTATTCCTAATATAATTCTATCTTTACTCAATATTTTGGCTTTTAGCTATATGAACAGAACAAAACTATATAAAACATATAACATAATCATAAGAAGTGTCATTATTATTACTTCTTTATTTTTTATTGTTCATCAGTTGTTTGTAAAACAGGACTTTTCAGTTGCTTTTTCTGATATAGAAAAAAATATTAGCAGCAATAATTCTGTAATACTTATTTTAATTAGCATACTTCTTATGCCTATTAATTGGGCTATTGAGGCCATAAAATGGAAATACCTTCTTAAAGTAAAAGAAAATATATCATTTTGGCTGTCTTTAAAGGCAATTCTTGTTGGAACATCTATAAGTGCTGTTAGCCCAAATCGTACAGGCGATTATTTTGCAAGAGTATTCGTTCTGAAGAAAACTAGCTTTTGGGAAGGAGTATTAGTTACTTTAGTAGGTAGTTTTGCTCAAACCTTAACAACTTTGCTCTTCGGCAGTATTGCTTTCTTTAGTTTATTCTCTCATAAATTAGTTGAATATGAATATATTACAGAATTTCAACTAAATCTAGTTAAGATACTATTTCTCATCGGAATCATATTTAGTATAATAGTATATTATCGCATATCCCTTTTAAGCCGATTTATTCCTTCAAAGTGGAGAAAAACAAGGCAATATATCAACATATTACAACGATTCTCTTTTAAGGAACTTTCTACGGCTCTAGCATTTAGTACCTTTAGGTATACTATTTACAGTTTACAATTCTACATATTGCTACTAGCTTCTGGTATTGATAACTTATCATTATATGTTGGTTTAGGCTTAACTTCTAGTATTTTTCTTCTCAATACTATTAGGCCAAGTATTGCTCTACTAGAAATTGGAATAAGAACCTCTATTGCAATATTTGTTTTTAGTCTTTATTTTGGCTTCGACTCAAATATGGACAATGGAGTTTTCGCTGCATCAACTTTAATTTGGCTCATAAATATTATTTTTCCTGCTTTAATAGGATTATTATTTATTAAAGATCTTAAATTTTTTAATACCCAGAATAAATGATAACTCTTGAATCAGTTGTTTTGAGCTTAATAGTAATTATTACAATATTTTACATCAAAAATATTATTGGATATACATACGGCTGGAAGAAACTTGACGAATCTAAAAACGAAGAAAGATCTAACACTGTACATTCATTTAGCATAATAATAGCCTTTAGGAATGAGTCAGAAAATTTAGACAATCTACTTCATGATTTACTTATTATTGATTTCCCAAAACATCTATTTGAAATAATATTAGTTGATGATGAATCAACAGATAAATCAAAACAAATAGTGACAAATTTTATTGGCAATAGAAAGCTAAATTGGAAACTATTATCGTCTAAAGGAGGTAAGAAGAGTGCACTTAAAACAGCTATTATCGCTGCAAAAAATGATTATATATTTTCTACAGATGCTGATTGTAGAATACCCAAAAATATTTTATACTCGTATGATAATCAATTACAAACAGAAAACAAAAAGCTCATTGCAGGCCCTGTAATCTTCAAAAACAGGAATTCATTATTTGGTAATTTGGTAGACTTGGAATTTATGAGCCTTATAGTAAGTGGTGCTGGCGCTATTTCAATTAACAAACCAATAATGATTAATGCTGCAAATATGGTTTTTCAAAGAGAGATAGCAATTGAAAACATTGATAATATTTATAATAGCAGCATACAATCTGGAGATGATATTTTTCTGATGCAACACATTATTGATAAATATGGTGTGGACGAAATAAGCTTTTTAAAGAATAAGAATGTAATTATAGAAACAGATTCCCCTAAAACACTTAGAGCATGGATTAGCCAAAGATTACGCTGGGCATCAAAGGCTAAACATTATAATATTAATTATACCAGTAGAAGTGCACTCGTTGTTCTTCTTTTTAATATTACTATGTTAATATCGTTTTTTCTGCTAATAAGTTCAAGCTATTGGTATATTTTCCCAAGCTTATACATTCTTAAACTGATTGCTGATATGCCAATTTTACTTTCAGCTTCAAAATTCTTTAATAAGAGTTTTTCATTTTCAGTATTTGTTTTTCTTGAATTCATTTACCCTTTTTATATTGTAGGCATAGGTGTTTTAGGACTTTTTATAAAAAATACATGGAAAGGAAGAAGAATCTAGCTAAAAATCACATCACAATTTTTTATAACTTTGTAAGTTCTACTTCATAGCATTATTTTTTCTATTAGGTAGAAATATAAAACATCAATTTACAGCTTATTATACTCAATATAAGCAACTTATGAATATATTTATTTCATGGAATTACAATCTATAAAGCAACGATACGGAATAATAGGAAACTCACCATTACTTAGTAGAGCTATTGAAATAGCTGTACAAGTAGCGCCTACCGATTTAACTGTACTTATTACGGGAGAAAGCGGAACAGGAAAAGAGTCTTTTCCAAAAATAATTCATCATTTAAGTAAAAGAAAACATGGCAATTATATAGCAGTAAACTGCGGTGCAATACCTGAGGGGACTATTGATTCTGAGCTATTTGGCCACGAAAAAGGAGCTTTTACAGGTGCTACTGATAGTAGAAAGGGATATTTCGAGGTTGCCAATAATGGTACAATATTTCTTGACGAAATTGCGGAATTACCAATGGCAACGCAAGCACGTCTTTTAAGGGTGCTTGAGAATGGCGAATTTATGAAGGTCGGTTCATCAAAGGTGCTTAAAACAAATGTTAGAGTCGTAGCCGCAACTAATGTTAAGCTACAAGAGGCTATAGATAATGGTAGGTTTAGAGAAGACTTGTTTTACAGATTAAATACTGTTCCAGTTCTTATACCAGCTCTTAGAGAGCGAAAAGAGGATATTTTCTTACTTTTTAGAAAATTCTCATCAGACTTTGCCGAGAAATATAGAATACCGAACCTTCAACTTACTGATGAAGCTAAAAATATTCTTATTAATTATAGGTGGAAAGGAAATATTAGACAATTAAAGAATGTTACTGAGCAAATAACAATAATTGAAAAAGACAGAACTGTTGACAGAGAAACTATTTTAAAATATTTGCCAGAATCTTATAGTACAAGATTACCTGTACTATTCAACAATCCAAACGACAGCCATTTAAGCGAAAGAGATATCCTTTACAAAGTGCTCTTTGAAATGAAACGTGATGTAACAGATTTGAAAAAACTTGTTGCCGATTTAATGAAGAATGAAGATATGGCTGCTCACCTTCAAAATTCTGATGCAAGAATCATCAAAGACATTGTAAATGATACTGATTACAAAAGGCAAAGTCCTCCTGAAGCATATCCAATAACATCATTTGAAGAAAAACCAACCCAAGAAGCTCAAGTTTTTACCGGCTCTTTTGAAGGTCCAATACAAGATTCTGAGGTTGTAGAAGAATCATTATCCCTTCAAGATAAAGAAATAGAATTTATTAAACGAGCACTCAAAAAGCATAATGGTAAACGAAAGTCTGCTGCCAATGATTTAGGGATTTCTGAACGTACTTTATATAGAAAAATTAAAGAATATAATATTTCATAAATATGGCATTTAAACTAAAACATAATACTACAATAATAGTTGTTTTTACAATTGTAATGCTAGCAATGCAGTCATGTGGAATATATTCGTTTACAGGAGCTCCCATTACTGCAAAAACCATTTCTATAGATTATATCCCTAATAAAGCAAGCATCATTAATCCTGCATTAAGTCCCAATTTCACAGATGCTTTGCGTGATAAGTTTGTGAACCAAACTAAACTTGACCTAGTACAACAAAATGCCGAATTAAAAATTAGCGGTACAATTATGCAGTACAAAACAGCATCAATTGCAATACAAGGAAACGAACAAGCTGCCCTCAACAAATTAACAATAACTATAAAAATTAAGTTTGTAAATACACTAAACGAAGAAGAATCGTTTAATCAAAGCTTTTCAAGCTTTGAACAATACGACGCATCAAAAAGTTTTTCAAGTGTTGAAGATCAATTAGTCGAAATACTAATGGAAAGATTAACACAAGATATTTTTAATAAAGCATTGGTAAATTGGTAATTATGACTCAACAAGAATTTTACAATAAGCTTAACAATAGCAAAACTTCTTTCTCACAAAAAGAAACTGCTGATTTAAACAATATAATTTCTGAATTTCCATATTTTCAAGCAGCTTCATTTATTCTAATGAAAGCACTTTATAATAATAATAGTAGTCAATATAAATCCAAACTCGCTCATACAGCAGCTAATATTCCAAATAGAGAGCAGCTTTTTAACTTTATTTATTCTGAATACTCAATACAGAATAATCATACAGAAAAATCTAGTCCTTCAAAACCATTGAATACTACTATTAAGTCTTCAAAAGAAATCACAAAACCACAAGCTTTACAGAATAAAAAAGGAGAAGATATTAAGTCCAAGGCAGATTTAATAAAAGAGGTAAAAGATAGAATTGATGAGGTTGAGGAGGGAAGGCTAAAGGCTAAAGTTGAAAGTGTAAAGGAAAAGGTTGAGGAGGGAAGGCTAAAGGCTAAAGTTGAAAGTGTAAAGGAAAAGGTTGAGGAGGGAAGGCTAAAG
>QMPB01000383.1 GCA_003648395.1 Bacteroidota bacterium | reverse complement strand
GCTGATAGAGCAATTACTGCCTTTGACCAAGCTAAGAATGACAAATCAAAATTGAATTATATTTCTGCTATTGGTTCAAGCATAAATGCTCTTTTAGAATTAAAAAAATACTGGAATGAATCTGTATATTACACCATTGACAGCTCTCAAAGAAGGCTAGATATTGATATTAGAGAGTTTATTATTACAACATTATCGTCTATAAAATTGGTTTACACACCTTCAAAATTGGTATTAAATGCCAAAAATGATTTTAAAGAGCTATTGAATGTTAGTGTTGAAAACGATAAGGCGCAAAAGCTTAGCGGTTTCCCTTTTAAAGTTAATTATCGAAAAAATTCTATTCCCTTCCAAAATACATATTATTCAAAAAACACAGAGGTAATTGTTGAAGTAAGTAGCGTACATTATAAGCAGAATGATTTGTTTTTATTCTTAGAATTAGAAAAAAATAAAGTACTTAGAATTAAAAACGAAGATAAAAAACTATTAAAATTTATTAGTGATGCTTTTCAAACAAATACTGTTAGAATTCCAATAAACTTTGTACTTCCAAAAATATATATTACTTCCAATAAACCTAAGAATCCTTACTATCATTATATTAAAGATGCAGTACAGCAGTCGCTGGGAAAACATGATTTTGTAATTGTGGATTCAAAGAAAAATGCTGAATTATTCTTTAAGATTAATATTCACGAATCAAATCCAAATAGTTCTTCCAAAATATTATCTTCCTATCTTTCTTATTCCATTGAGGTGAAGAATAAAGCAAAAAAAACTATATATACATATTCTTCAGAGAAGTATAAAGGTGTAGACTATAATATTGAGAGTGCAAAGGAAAAATCGTATGTAAAGGCAGCAGAAGATATCAACGGAGGTTCATTTAAGAAACTTATGAAGGCAATTATTCAATAAATATTTTTTGGCTTACTTATTGTTAAAGAGAATAAATATATAAATACTAACATAAATATTAATTAACCAAATACCAATTATCATGAACAAATTTACAAAAAAGGCAAGTTTAGTTGTACTACTATTTGTTAGTGCATTAGTAATGACATCTTGTGGTGGAACTAAGAAAGCAGAGGAAGATACTGCTAAAAAAACTGGTGGTTTTCACGAATTAACACTACCATGCGCAAGCAAAGGATATTCTGATAAGAAATTCTTCAGAGCAAGCAGCGTAGGACATAGTAAAGACATTGCTACTTCAAGAGAGAAAGCATTATTGATGACTAAGCAACGTTTAGCTACTCTTATTAGCTCTACATTAAAGTCTGTTACTGAGCGTTATGCAAACGAAATGGATGCAGGAGATGCTACAGAATTTAATCAAACTTTTGAAAATATGACTCGCGACGTTGTAAAGCAACAATTAGCTGATATTTCTGTTATTTGTGAGAAAACTGGGCAAAAAGATGATGGTTCTTACGAAACTTATATGGCTATAGAGGTTGACAAAGAAACTATATTAAACGGTATTGACAAAGGAATTTCAAGAGATAAGAAAATGGAAGTTCTTTACGACAAAGAGAGATTTAAGAAAACTTACGAAGAGGAAATGAATAAATTAGGAGAAGGTAAATAAAATTAAACATTCTAAGATATTACAAAAAAGAGGCTTAAAACAAAGCCTCTTTTTTTATGCCCAATATTTACAAAAAACTCTATATTTACACTTTATATTTTTATCTCATTCGCAAAATTATATGTACAGAAAATTTTACTTTATTCTTTTTATAATAACAATTTCTATTTTTCCAAGACAGGTAAAAGCGCAGGATATAAACCAAGGCTTTCGCATTGGCTTAAAGATTCCATATACATACGATGTTGGTTTATTTCATAGATTTAGTAATCGTTTTGCAATACATATTAGTTCGCAATTTATTACTATCCCATTCAATAATGTGCCTATTGAGTATATGAATCTTTGGGGTGCTGATGAAAATATAACAGCCATACTTGACGATCCTTTTATGATTGGTGCAGGTGTTGATGTTGGTGCCCACTATTATTTTGGAACTGATAATAGACGCTATTATGGAGGCATGAGTATTCAGTGGATGAATTTGCTTAAGAAAGATATTGATGATGAGGTAATAAATAATGCTTTTGGTGTAGACTTATCATCGAGTGATTATCCCTTAGGTCCTATCTCAAAGCCACAAAGCACCAAGCCTCTTACTTTGAATACTAATTATGTAAATTTGGGAGTGTTTTTTGGTAAAATTATCCCATTATATAATAATCCAAATGCGGAACTTAGATTAGAAATAGGCATTAATAAGGTTATATACTCTCATCATAACCTACAGTCAGACTATAGATATATTACTCCAGTTACCGAAACTACAAATACAGAACTACAAGAGACAATGAAAAAATATGGCTGGTTTCCTACTATTAATTTTTATTTTATTCATAAACTAAAAAACTAATAGTAGAATGGTGTTTTTATTGAGTGATGAAATAATATTTCCTAATCCTTTGCTTGCTGACAAAAATGGACTCTTAGCTGTTGGGGGCGACTTAAATATTGATAGGCTACTCCTAGCATATTCGATGGGGATATTTCCATGGTTTAATCCTAGCGAAGATATTCTATGGTGGGCAAGTCCGTACCGACCTATTTATACTCCTGGTAAAATACATCTTAGCAAAAGTTTGAAACAAACTATTAGAAAGCACAATTTTGAAATCAGAGTAGATACAAATTTTAAAGAGGTAATAAATTATTGTGGCAGTATTGCGCGTAATGGTCAAGAAGGAACATGGATTTCTGATGAAATAATAAACACATATCAGATACTTTTTGATATAGGATATTTGCATACGGTGGAGGTTTATTTGGAGAATAAGCTTGTAGGTGGTCTTTATGGTATTTCTTTGGGGAAGGCTTTTTTTGGAGAATCGATGTTTCATTTAATGCCAAATACCTCTAAGATTGCACTCTTTGCCCTTTCTGAATTGCTAAAAAATAAAGGATTTCATTTTATTGATTCTCAAGTTACTAATCCTCATGGTCTGAGAATGGGAGCACATGAAGTTACAAATGTGAAATTTGACAGAATGGTAAAAGAAGCCATGAAATATGATGATGATATTGGAAAATGGGATTTTAATTTGGGGAATTTAAGGGAATTAATAAAATAGATTAGTTTTATACTATTATACACTATAGCGATTTATTTACTATATTTGGGAGTGAAAAATTATATAAAAATGCCCTACTATTATACACAAGATAATTTCAAGATTAATGTTTCTTTTCATAAAGGAGAATTAAGAATTGTTTAAAAGATTTCTAAAGACTCTTCTTTAATGAATAGGTGTAATAGACAAAATGGTTGTTTTTTTTGACAGGCTAGAAAACCAACTTATTAAGACTAAAATAGATTATATTTTTATTAAAAGTAATTTTAGTTTGCTAAAACCTCTAAAGAAATATGCTTCTGACAAACTTCCAAAATTAAAACAAGAACAAGGAGAGGAAGTTGATAGATTAATAATGTGGATGAAACAAAAAAGGTATTCTAAGAGCACTATAGATAGCTATTCGCATAATTTGAGAGTGTTTTTTCGCTATTTAAATTCAATTGAAATCCCCTATAAAGAAGTTAAATAGAAAGACATAGAAGATATTAATAATAGTTATATTCTCAAGAATGGCTACTATTCTAAAACTCAGAATCAATATATCAGTGCAATCAAGACTTATTATCTTAAAATGTTAAGAATAAAACAAGAAAGTTTAGATATTGAGCGACCTAGAGAAAAGTTTAAGTTACCAAAGGTAATTGCCATTGAGGATATTTAATCAACCTTGAAGAAAATAAGAAATATAAAGCATAAAACGGTTTTAACTGTTGTTTACTCATTGGGGTTGAGGCGAAACGAATTAATTAATCTTAAAATTAATGATATTGATTTTGAGAGAAAGGCAGTGTATATTTTAAATGCTAAAGGAAAGAAAGACAGAAATTTACCTATGCCAAAATCATTAGGGCCTTTATTTAGAGAGGTATGTAGAAGTTTATAATCCAAAGAAATCGGAAGTCTTACGATTTATCAAAATGGTTCAAGTGTTGGTACTGTTCCTATTGATGAGTCTGGTACTGTTGAGGTTACAAAGTCTGGTGAAAAAGGTTTAATGATTGATGGGAAACTTTTTGTTGTCAATGACAATAAACTTTCTTCTGATCCAGAAATTATTACAGAAACTGATAATGGAGTTAATATGGTTGGAATGGTAACATATTCTGGACAATTAGGATCAAGTATGATTACAATAAACAGCTCTATAACAGGAACATGGTCAAATAGTAATGGAGCAACAGGAAATTATTCAGGAACATCCGTAAGAACTCTAACGAAATAGAGTTGTAATATGAGAGTAAAAAATCATTGATTTAATAAATGTATTAGCATTATTTTACTAAACATTAAATGGCAGATAGTTAAAACATTAATTATTTGCCATTTGTTTTTAACTTCCTATTAAAATTCATTACTTTTGTTGTATGAATATAGTTGAAAAAAATATTGATAGATTGAAGAGCCTTTGTAAAAAAATACAAGGTTACTGAACTCTATGTTTTTGGTTCTGTTTTAAATAATCATTTCTCTTCAGAAAGTGATATTGATTTTATTGTATCGTTTGATGAAATAGAATTAGAGAAATATGCAGATAATTATTTTGACTTTAAATTCTCATTAGAAGACTTATTTAGTAGAAATATAGATTTATTAGAAGAAAAAGCTATTAAAATTCCATTCTTTAAAGATTCTATTAACAATTCAAAACAATTAATTTATGGATAATGAGATAAAATCTTGGTTATATGATATTCACTCTGCAATTATAGAAATAGATAGTTTTTTTGAAGAAGGGCAAAGAATATTTGAAAACTTTAAAAAAGACATTAAAACAAAGCGTGCTGTTGAAATAAATCAATTGATGAATTAGAAAAGCCTATAACAACTAAGCATCGTTTTTGGCTTTTTCAGCCAATTATCCCGATAGAAATTCGGGACAAGTTGTGCCGAATGTTGAACTAATACCGGTAAGTGAGCACCTTATTATACTGTGTAAATGATGCCACTGTAATGGCTTTTATAAGTGAAATAGGATTAGAGGGCATAAAGATAAAATCATTAACACCCAAATTTGAGAGTTTGCAGGATTAATTATAGATTATATAATCTGCCGAAAAACAATAAAAAAAGATAAAATATTGATTTAAAACGGTGAAT
>QMPB01000382.1 GCA_003648395.1 Bacteroidota bacterium | reverse complement strand
TTTCTTTGCATAGCCGTAGCTACGGATATAAATTATAAAGAAGAATAGGTGCAAAAGATGCGTTTAATATTACAAATTTCTATGTCGGCTCAGTATAACTAGCGCTGTACGAAAACTCATAATTTAACAGTGCTTAGTCAGAAAACGTCAAGTTCGAGGCTTGCGAAGTGCTTAATAACAATAAGTTTACTTTTGTAAATGTTTGTTTTCAGCACAAGCGTAACGAAGAAATTGGCGTTTTCAGGCAAGCATTAACTATTTCATTTCTTCAGCATAATACTTATAAAATTGTATTATAGTTTCTATTCCTTTATAGAAATTAAACAATGGATAATTCTCATTTGGAGAATGAATAGCATCAGATTCTAGACCAAATCCCATTAGAATAGACTTAATGCCTAATACATCCTCAAAAGTAGAAATAATAGGAATACTTCCTCCGGAACGTGTAGGAACAGGTTTCTTTCCAAAAGTATGAGTATAAGCTTTCTCTGCTGCTTTGTATGCAGGCATTGTGATAGGAGAAACATATCCTTGGCCACCATGTAAAGAAGTAACTTCAACTTTAATATAGTCAGGAGCAATAGACTCTAAATGCTCTTTTATCATTTGACTAATTTTTACATTATCTTGATTAGGAACTAGTCTCATCGAAATTTTGGCGTGAGCAACAGAAGGAAGTACTGTTTTTGCACCTTCACCTATATATCCACTCCATATTCCGTTAACATCTAAAGAAGGACGAATTCCCGTTCTTTCATTTGTAGAATAGCCTTTTTCACCATAAACTTCTTTAATATCTAATGCTTTTTTGTACTCATCTAAATTAAAAGGAGCTTTTGCCATTTCGGCTCTTTCCTCATCACTTACAATAATTACATCATCATAAAAACCAGGAATAGTAATTACACCATTATCATCAGTAAGTTTTGCAATTAATTTAGCAAGCTCATTGGCAGGATTTGCAACAGCACCACCAAAAATACCACTATGTAAGTCATGATCTGGTCCGGTTACTTTTACTTCAACATAGCTCAAGCCACGGAGGCCAGTAGTAATAGATGGAATATCCTGTGCTATCATTCCCGTATCTGAAACCAAAATAGTATCAGCTTTAAGCATTTCTTTATTCTCAGCACACCATTTTCCTAAACTTGGAGAGCCAATTTCTTCTTCACCTTCTATCATGAACTTCACATTCACAGGTAGTTCGTTACTCGCAACTAAAGCTTCAAATGCTTTAATATGCATAAAAGATTGCCCCTTGTCATCATCTGCTCCACGAGCATATATTTTTTCATCACGAATTTCTGGTTCAAATGGTGGACTGTCCCATAGTTCAATTGGATCAACAGGCATAACGTCATAATGACCATAAACCAAAACTGTTGGTTTACTTGGGTCGATTATTTTCTCTGCATACACAACTGGATTTCCATCAGATGGCATAACTACAGCTTTGTCTGCACCAACAGCTAATAGGCTATCTTTTAGAGCTTCTGCCATACGAATCATGTCTGGCTTATGATCTGCAATAGAGCTAATTGAAGGTATTCTGATTAAATCAAATAGCTCGTTTAAGAATCTATCTTTATTGCTATTTAAGAAGTTTGTTGACTTTTTCATGATTTATAGTATTTAAAATTATTATAGGCTACGAATGTATAAAATTTATATACTCGTATGTTAATTATTTTGATACAACTATTTGAAGTATTATTGTGTCTATGCAATTATTAATGGGATGATTATGAAATACACACACACATTCTTATTGCTTTTATTTTTTGTAAAAATATCACATGCACAACTAAATATTAGCACATCTGCTACTGTTGCTAATCTGATTCAAAATGTTTTAGTTGGTCAAGGTGTTGTTATTTCAAATGTTACATATACTGGTGCTCCAAATAGTATTGGTGAATTTTCAACAGGAGCTGTAGCTGGTAATTTAGGTTTTAATAATGGGATAGTATTGTCAACAGGTAATGTTATTCAATTGCCTGGTGCAAGTAGTTTATTAGTCGACAATAATATGAATACAGCTTCGGATCCTCAGTTGGCGGCCCTAATTACTCAATCTATTAATGATGCTGCTGTTTTAGAATTTGATTTTGTCCCTGTTTCAGATACTATTAAATTTAGTTATGTTTTTGGCTCTGAGGAATATGAACAATATGTAGGTACTCCATATAATGATGTGTTTGGTTTCTTTGTTAGTGGTTTAGGCTATTCTGGGGGGTTCTACAATAATGTTAATATTGCCATAATTCCAAATACAACCAATCCTGTTTCTATTAATAATATTAATAATGGACAATCAACAAACATGGCTTCACCAGGACCCTGTGTTAATTGTAATTACTATGTAAATAATAGTAGTGGAACTTTTGTGAAGTTTAATGCATTTACCACAGTATTAACTGCTTGGATTAGAGTATTACCTTGTTTTACTTATCATATTAAGATAGCTATAGGAGATGCTGCTGATCATGCACTTGATTCTGGAGTATTTTTAGAAGCTAATAGTTTTTCTAGTAATTCAATTACACTTACACAGACTACCTCTTCAACTATAGATTCGTTGGCTGTTGAAGGTTGTAATGATGCTATTCTAACATTTAATCTACCTTACCCTTTTTCTACTCAAACATCAATTAATTATATTATAGGTGGTACTGCAATTAACGGAGTAGACTATGTTCAAATACCTAATAGTTTAGTTGTACCAGCAGGTCAAGATTCTGTTAGTCTAGTTATAAGTCCTATAATTGATACACTTGTTGAACCTCTTGAATATATTGAACTAATTGTGAATACATCATATTGTTCGCAAGATACTGTATTAATTTATATTAAAGATGCACTACCTCCATTGACAAATTTGTTTAGAGATACTACTATTTGCATGTTTTCTAATTTAGATATTGTATCTAATACTAGTGGAGGATATATTCCATATTCATATTTGTGGAGTACAGGAGATACTACAGCATCAATTACTATAACTCCAAGTGTAAGTTCTACATACAGTTTAGTTGTATCAGATGTTTGTAATAATGATTCTACTTTCGTTATTGATGTTGGGGTTTCAAATCCAATTTTCACATTCACAGGAGATAGTGTGTGTAAAGGTGATACTGCTGTATTAAGGGTGAATTCATCAGAAATATATAATTATATATGGAGTTCAGGAGAACAAACATCAATTATTAGTGTTAGTCCTAGTTCAGATACGCAATATACTGTTTCGGTAACAGATAGTATTGGTTGTGAAATAGTTGATAGTACAACCATTAAAGTTTTTCCTATTCCAATTGTAAGTTCTACTTCTGATACAATAATTTGTAGTGGTGATGAAGCTTATTTGAAAGTTTTTGGCAATTATTCAGTTGAATGGAATACTGGCTCAACAAATTCATTTATTAAAGTTAAACCACAGTCAGATGAAGAGTATAGTTTCTTTATTAGAAGTTCAGATCAGTGTGAAAATAGTGATAGTATAAATGTAGAAGTTGTTACAAAACCTATTGCTGATATTTATACACCAGAGACTACTGTTTGTATTGGTAAAAAAATAGTTTTGCAAGGTAGTGGTGGTGATGAATATTTATGGAGTAGTGGTGTCGAATCCCCTAATATGGAAGTTTTACTTAATAATAATGCCGTTTATTCATTAGCTGTTACAAATAGAAGTGGAGGAACAACTTGCTCTCATGATACTAGTATCTCTATAGTTGTTGAGAGATGCAATTATTTCTATTTTGCTAGTGCATTTACTCCTAATGGTGATGGTAAAAATGACACTTATGGAGTTGATGGTCAATACGAAATAGTTTATAAATTCGATTTATATATTTATAATAGATGGGGACAACAACTATTTCATGCTACAGATCCTTCTGAACGATGGGATGGTACATATGAAGGTAAAGACGCTTCAGATGGTGTATATACATATGTAGTTTATATTGATGAAGGATATAGAGAACCATATTCTTTGAAAGGAACAGTAACACTGTATAGGTAGTTGAACCTACCGTTTAAAATTAAATTCTATTTGTTAAAAATACAGTTCTATTTTTTTTACCTTTGCTAGATGCAAAATAAGATATTTAAAGCATTACAATACTTTAGAAGGATCCTGTCAAAAATAGATTTAAAAATATACGCTATTTGTGTACTTATTTCTTCTTTTATTTGGTTGATTATGACTCTTAGCGATAATTATACCAAGCGAATTGAATTTCCTGTTAGTTATAGTAATTTTCCAAAAGGAATGATTTTAGTTAATAATCCTTCTAATGAAATATCCTTTGATATTAAATCCCAAGGTTTTGAATTAGCTTCTGTAGCAATAGCAAATAGAGATTCCATCAAAATAGACCTTAGTAATGTTGATTTTAGAAAAACTAAATTTAATAGGTATGTTGCAGCTATTGCAACTAGAGTATTTAGATATAATATAATGAATCAGATTAAGGTTGATGATGTTGGTAAAGATTTTAAGCCAGATTCATTATACTTAATATTTGACAGCCTTATTACTAAGGAATTACCAATTAAATTAAATTCAAGAATTACATTTCAAAAAGGATATAATAAATATGGTGACTTTATTGTTTCTCCTGCTTCAATAAAAGTTAAAGGTCCAGCATTAAGCTTTAGAAAGATAAAATATATTGATACCGATAGTTTAATTGCTAAAGAATTAAACTCAGATTTAGTTAAAGAGGTAAAGCTAAGGAAATTGGATAAGTACTTTAGTTATAGTAATAATACAGTAAAAGTTAGAGTTAAAACAGAAAGGTATTCTGAGTTTTCACGTTGGGTGCCAGTCATTGTAAATAGTAATGTTCCTAATATTAAAGTTAAAACTTTTCCTAGTAAAGTTAAGCTAACTTTTTCAATGGCTTTGCCTGATTATAAGCTTTTGACTGATTCATCTTTTAAAGTAGTTGTTCAGCTTGATAGTATTGATTTGCTTAAAGAGGAGAGGTTGATACTAAAGCTTACTAAAGAGCCCAAAGGAATTGGTTATTCTAACATGAATGCTGAAACTGTTGATTATATCCTCATTGATAAATAATTTATGATTAAATTAGGTCTAACAGGAGGTATTGGTAGTGGAAAAACTACTGTTGCTAAAGTTTTTGAAACTATTGGAGTACCTATATTTTATGCTGATGATGAGGCTAAGAAATTCTTGTTAAATAATGAAGTGAAGCAGAAATTAGTTGAACTGTTTGGTTCAAAAGTAATTGATG
>QMPB01000381.1 GCA_003648395.1 Bacteroidota bacterium | reverse complement strand
ACTAAATAGTAAACCATTGCAGCATATTATTGGGACTGCACCTTGTTTAGATTATCATTTCATAGTGAATGAAGATGTACTTATTCCTCGTCCTGAGACTGAAGAGCTAGTAGATATGATTTCAAAAAGCATTAAAAACAATTCTAAAAATGTAAAAATACTTGATATTGGAACAGGATCTGGCTGTATTGCTATTACTCTTCAAAAAAATACAAATTCAAGCGTTACTGCAATTGATATTTCCAAAGAGTCTCTAAAAATTGCTGCTAAGAATGCAAAGTTAAACAACGCTGATATTAACTTTATAGAGTTAGATATACTAGATAAAGACTCTTGGCAAGGTATTGATAATGACTTTGATATAATTGTTAGCAATCCTCCTTATGTTCGAGATTTAGAAAAGAAACTCATGAATAAAAATGTTCTTGACTATGATCCTTCATTAGCTTTATTTGTTGAAGATAATAATCCATTAATTTTCTATGAAGCTATTTCAAAATTTGCAAAATTACATTTAAAAGCAAATGGAACTCTATGGTTTGAAATAAATGAATATTTAGGACAAGAAACTAAAGAGCTAATTATGAAACACTTCAACACCGCTGAAATAATTAAGGATTTTAGAGGTAAGGAAAGGTTTATAAAAGTTGGGAGTTAGAAGTTCCCGAGTAATCGGAAACTCACAACTCACAACTCAGATTTATCCCGAGTAATCGGGAACTCAAAACTCACAACTTAAAAACATGACAATAAACATAAGAGGACAACTCTACAATATAGACAAACCCAAAATAATGGGAATACTTAATATTACCCCTGATTCGTTCTACGATGGTGGGGAATATGAGGATGAAAAAAAACAACTACATAGAGTTGAGCATATGTTAAGAGAAGGAGCTAATTTCATTGATATTGGGGCACAATCAACACGACCTGGAGCAATAGAAATAGGCTGGAAAGAAGAGCTGAAACTACTTTCTCCTGCTATTTCTTCAATTCGTAAACATTTTCCTGAGGCAATTATTAGTATAGATACTTGGTATTCAAAAGTAGCAAAAACCGCATATAATATGGGAGCTGATATGATTAATGATATATCTGGCGGCACTTTTGATGAAAATATGTTTAATACAATAAACGATATTCAAATACCATACATTATCATGCATACTGGCGGAAAACCTAATAATATGCAAGAGAATCCACAATATGATAATATTCTTAAAGAAGTGATTTTCTTTATGTCTAAGCAAATCGCCAAGCTTAATCACATCGGTGTTAATGATATTATTATTGACCCAGGATTTGGATTTGGAAAAACTTTAGAGCACAATTATGAACTTCTGAAAAATTTGAATCACTTTTCCTTTTTAGATGCTCCTTTATTAGTTGGCATTTCAAGAAAATCAATGATTTTTAGAGCTTTAAAAATAAGCCCTAAAGAATCTTTAAACGGAACAACAGCTTTGCATTTTAAAGCATTAGAAGGTGGTGCTAATATTCTTAGGGTGCATGATGTTAAGGAAGCGAAAGAATGTATAGATTTGTATCTACAATTAAATGTTGGCTATAAAAATAAACAATCTCATTCCCGATAAAGAATCGGGACAGGCTGTTGAACTCGTATTAATAAATAGTCATCCCGATGTATCGGGACTCCTAATCACCAATACTTCGTCCGCCTTGACCTTGAATATTTTTATACACCATTATTAATAGAAAAAAAACATTAATATGACTAAACCAAAGAACAGCACAAAAGAAAGACTTCACGAAATCATCTTCGAGGCTGATACAAAAGCAGGAAAGATTTTCGATGAAATACTACTAGTATTTATCCTCTTATCTGTTGGCGTAGTTATGATTGATAGCGTTCCTAGCATTCAATTAAATTACAAACCATACTTAAATATTACTGAATGGTTTTTTACTATTGTTTTTAGTTTCGAGTATATCTTAAGAATTTGGACAACAAAAATAAAGAGTAAATATATCTTCAGTTTTTACGGTATTATTGATTTATTAAGCGTTCTACCAACCTATCTTGGCCTTTTCCTAACAGGCACTCATTTTCTTGTTGTAATACGTATTTTAAGATTATTAAGGGTATTCAGAGTTCTCAAATTGGTTCAATTTATTGGAGCTTCAAGGGTTTTATTAAAATCATTTGCTAGCAGTAAGCATAAAATAACAGTTTTCTTCCTCTTTGTTCTGCTAATTGTTACAATAATGGGCTCAATTATGTACATTATTGAAAGTCCTGAAGATGGTTTTACAAGTATTCCTAGAAGTATCTACTGGGCCATTGTAACTCTTACTACTGTTGGCTATGGAGACATTGCTCCACAGACGTTTTTTGGACAATTTATTGCTTCTATTGTTATGCTAATGGGTTATGCAATTATTGCTGTTCCTACCGGTATTATTACTTCCGACTTTATAAAAGAATCAAAACAACAGAGTACTAATACACAAGTATGTTCAAATTGCAATGCCGACAATCATGATGATGATGCTAAATATTGTAAGTATTGTGGAACAGAATTGTAATTAATTCTATTTCTTCATTTCACTCTTATAAGCAGAATAAAAAATCAGACTCTGAGCTGTCCAATAAGTAATCATAATTACACCTCTTGAGTACTGAATAGGCATATAGAATTTATTCAAAGCTATCAGGCTATCACTAAAAACAAAGAAAAGAGAACCAATAAACGCAAATATTGCAAAAGCATCGAATTTACGTTGTGAGAACGATCTCCAAACCATAGTAAGAATAACAAGAACATAGAATAATACTGGAATTGCCAATTTTCCAAGTCCAGGATATAAAATATAATATAAGATAGAACCAAAGGCTAATAATATAATTGCAGTGACGATATTTAGCTTATTACTTCGTGCTTTGAATGCAATAATATAATTAATATGTCCAATTAGAAATGCCACTAAACCAAAGGCAAAAAGCTTTGGAGAAGTTTCTAACAGTATATCTCCAACAACTGAAAACATTAACCCTATCATAATAAATTTACGATAATGAGTGCTTGGCTTTATCAAACTTATTAGAATAAATAGCGGTATTGGTTTTACTGTCATTCTCAAGTAATAATTATCAAAATACAAGCCAATGAAAAAAATTACCACCGCTATAATTGCTCCTATTAATCTGTATTTTACTGAATTGTTTTCCATATTATTTGTTTATTAATAAACCTATTTCTCTTTTTAACATCTCTATTCCGTCATATTCGATAATAAATGAAGCACCGCCAGCAGCAGTAGTTGAATACTCAGAACCATTTCTTCTAATATAACATATTGGAATATTCTTAGAATATGCATATCCAATTTCAATCCCTACTCCTATCGACTTGGTACTTAATTCGGCAATTAATAAATCACAACTTTCAATTTCCTTAAATGCGGTTTTCATCATTAATTTCTCCTCCGATTGTAGAAAATTATACTTATCAACAAATACCAACAATTCAATATCATTCTCCTTAAATAATGATTTCAAACAAATCAATTCTTCATCAAATAACTTTCTATTTGAATAACTAATTGCTAAATATACTTTTTTTATTTTCATTATCTTAAATATTAGATACCTATTTTCGATTCCACAAAGCAATAGTTGATGCTGCAAAAAATATCACTAGTATCAAATTTAAGAAACCTCCATTTATTATTATCCACAAGCTGTTATTGGGAATATTTGCAAAAGCCCCTTTAAACAAAAAAGTAACCAATGGAAAGAATACAATTATCCAACGAGGATAAAGAGTTCTTTTTTTCCATACTTCAGAGATAAAAAGATAGGACATCAATGCGAAAATTGGATAAATGAACAATCTCATCATATTATTAGTTTCTAAAGCCAACGATGCTGCTTGCTCAATATCCAAATTATTCTCTAAAGCTAACTTTGCCGAAGTAGCAATAGCCACATAAGCCCCATGAATAACTCCATAGGATATTAAAATTGCCGCAAAACTTCCTATCATAACATTTCTATAAATAGGTTTTGATGGACTAAAAGCGAAATAAACCTGCACTAAACCCAATACATAAAACCATGTAGCAAATAAACCAACAATACCACTTAATACTATTCTGTTATTCGATGAATTAGCCATATTTAGCTTTAAATCAATACTTGAGGGACTAAAATAGAATAATAAATCTCCTGCAAAAAACATTAATCCACCTAAGATTCCAAATAAACCAAAAATACGAAACCATGATTGTTTTATTTCCATATTAAAATAATTTAATCGTTTATTCTATTATATTTTATATCATCATAGAACTTTGAATTAGTAACTTGCATAAATGGAAACAACCATAAAAAACCTATTCCTAAAGTTAAAATACATAACAGAGCTAGACCAAAGAAGCCTAATTGCATCAAGAAATATTTCATTTTGTAACCATTCATCATTTCTTTACTTTGCTTTAATGCTTCTTGAACTCTAATATTTGGATTATCAGCAAGAATAAAGAAAGACATTGAATAAGATAAGGCTGCTATAATTCCTGGAATTATCAATAATAAAGTCCAAAGAAAGATATATAAAATCATTAATAAATACGTCCCTAAGGCTTTTCCAAACATCTTAAAACCATCAAACATATTTTCAAATCGAGTTTCTTCTCCTCTTGATAGTTTTAGAAAAAATATAGTAATTCCTAAATATAATGGCCCTCCTATTAGAAGATTAATTATGGAGTATGATTCATTATGATTTTGCAATGAACTTATCCCTCCTGTAATAAGTAAATACACAAATGCCACTAAAGCAGAGCCTCCCCAATTACCTTGTAATGATACTTTTGCTAAATTTCTTAATTCTGAATTATCTTTCATTTTACGAAGTGTTTATATGCAATAGATTTAGTTTTCAAATATACGTTTTTATCTACATATAGAAAAATGATTATTTCACAATTTATCATCGAATCAATCATTTTTTTTATCATTTTTGAACTCAAATTAAAACACAATCAATCATGGCAGGAAAAACCTTTGTAGAGAAAATATTTGGAGCTGATATAGGAAGTATAGTTTTCAAGAAACCGGATATAGTTTTAACCCACGACAATACAGCAAGCATCAAAAATACTTTTGCAAAAATGGGCGGAGTGAAAGTAATAAATCCCAAGCAGTTACTAATAGTCTTAGACCATAACGCCCCTCCTACCACCGCCAAGCTTGCTACTCAATATCAAGAAATTAGAAATATTGTAAAAGAGCAAGGAATAGAGAATT
>QMPB01000380.1 GCA_003648395.1 Bacteroidota bacterium | reverse complement strand
GGGATTCTTAATTACTTTAATAATAGAAGTACAAATGCATCTGCTGAATCATTCAATGCTAAACTTAAAAGCTTTAGAAATGAGTTTAAAGGGGTTAGAGATACTAAGTTCTTCTTATTTAGAATAACTAATATTTTTCTTAGGTATTGATGGGTATCCACAGGTTTTGTACTTGACCCCTAATTTTTTCAAGCGAGCTTGAAAATTAGTGCATACAAAAAAAGCATTCACTAACGTGAATGCTTTTCTAAATTCTGTGGGCGATGAGGGATTCGAACCCCCGACCCCCTCGGTGTAAACGAGGTGCTCTGAACCAACTGAGCTAATCGCCCTTAAATGGGAGTGCAAATGTAATATATATTTTCATTCTGTAACAATTTTTTTTGAATATTTTTAGTTTTTCGGAATGCTAGAGATGTAATATACAGAATATCAGTCTTATATTAAATATGAATATCAGTTGTTTTTTTTGTTTATCTATACAAAACTATTGTACCTTTTCTACTAAATGCTTTATCATCCTCACCAATAACATTGACTAAATATGTGTAAACACCATCAGGCACATTTTCTTCATTAAATTTTCCGTCCCACATTTCTGAAAGGCTATTCCCAACAAATATTTGTTTTCCCCATCTATTGTAAATAAAAATATGATATTCTTTAATTCTTGTAACTAAAACATTAAAAATATCATTAACTCCATCTCCATTAGGAGTGAAAGCTGTGGGAACATATATATTGAATGGTGGTAGTACTGTTACATTTTTAATTACAGTATCTTGGCAAAAATATGGAACTCCACTATTGGCAATAAGTTCTACTGTATAGGTAGTATTATCGTTATATTGATGTGTAGGGTTTATTAGGGTTGAGTAGTAAAAATCACCAAAATCCCATGAAAAAGTATTTGCTCCAATGCCAGCAAATGTGAAATCAATTATTTCTCTTTCCGAGAAATCAGTTCTTGCATTATAGGTAAAATCAGCAGTAATATTTTGAATATTTCCAATAGTAGAAGTGGCGTTGGCAATGCAATTATTACTATCAATAACAGTTATAGTATAATTTCCTTTACATATATTATCGATGTTTTGATTTGTATTTCCTATTGGCGACCAATCAAAACTATAAGGACTAGTTCCTCCAAATACTGTAGCAACAATAGAACCATCACAGCTATATGTACAGCTTGCATCAGTCGCTAATAATTTTACTTCCAATAATGCAGGTTCTGATATATTTGCTGAGATAACATCTTTACATCCAATGGAGTCAGTAATACTAATAGTGTATAGTCCTTCACTTAATTGATTGTTGAAGAAGTTTGCGCTACCACCATTATTCCAAATGTAATAATATGGAATATTTCCTCCTAAAACACTAATACCAAGATATCCATCATTATCTCCGAAGCAACTTACATTATTAATGCTATCGATGTTTGTTATTAATTTATAAAGCATTATGGAATCAGTCATGCTACTTGATGGGCAACCAACTTTATTTACATCTAAGGTGATATAATAATTTCCAATTTGGCTATACGAAATATTTAATGGTCCTAATCCTATCCCATTTTGAATATTTGCTTGTCCCCAATGCCATTGGTAGTTATCTGGCGGTGTTTGATTTCCGATATATTGTATAAGAATAGAATCGCCAACACAAGCTTTTTTTGGCATTGAGAATAATGGAATTGGAGCAGGCATATCTTGAATGGTATATGTCTCAATGCTTTGGCAATAGTTGTTTTCAGTAATTGTAACAGTATAAATACCAGCTCCTAAATTAAGTATATTAGCAGTTGTTTGTGGAGGTGTAGTATTCCATAAATATGTTGTTGGAGGAGTAGCATTTGTTACTGAGAGAATAATTTTACCCATATTATTAGAACATGTATCATGCAATAATAGGGGGGTAATTTGAATACTAGAAGGAATATTTATTATAGAATCACTGAATGAGAAAATACAATTATATGCATCAGTAATTGTCACTGTATATAATCCTGCATTCATATTATTTAATGTAGAATTAGTGTTTGAAGGTGTAATATTCCATACATATTGATATGGGCTAGCCCCTGAACTTACTAATGCAGTAATACTTCCATTCCCTTGATTACAAGTATCATTTGTACTAATAAGATTTCCAGTAAGCATAGTAGTACTTTGAACGGAAATGGTGTCGGTTACAATACAATTATTAGTATCAGTTATTGTGATACTATAGTTCCCTATTCCTAAATTAGGGAATAATGAGGATGCTTGAGTAGGGCTACTGTTTATAGAAAATAAATATGGGCTACCACCTCCATGAGCAAAAACTTCTATGTTTCCATCATTTATATTTGGGCAGCTAGCATTTGTTGAAATAAGGCTATCTAATTCCATATTAGAATATATTATTTCCAAACTATCTACAATATCTGTAGCAGCATACCACCAAGTATTTATGGTTCTACCATCGCCAAACATATTAAAGAAAGTATGACAACCGTTTGGGTTAACACAACCTGTTGATGGTGGAGTGGTGTAGTTTGGAAAATTGGAATCATCCCAAAAAAGATTAAATGTAGTGGTTGAACTTTGCGGCCGTACTAATGCAATTTTATATCCATTTGGATTGCTTTCTGCATCATATATTGGCATATGAGTAAGTCCTGATACATAGGTAAGTATTAGCTTTATTTGAGTGCCAGAAACAACGGGGTTACCCAGCCCATTAAGCCCATTCCAAGGGATACATGTTGTACCAGTATTCAAATTCTGAACAATCATAATATCCTCAGTTCCTATTTGATATCCAGTAATTCCATTCAAATCAATTAGAAGTTGAATTGCACCTGCTTTGTTTACATTTACATCAATACAGTAATTCCCAAGGCATCCATGGAATACTGTAGGAGCACTAAAACCTCCCATAATTCCTGATGGAAAAACGATAGTGTCAGGGTCGTTTAGAAATATTTTATACTGTGGATAGGTATGTTTTCCTGTTTGTGATTTTCTATCTTGAATAATATTTCCTGTATTTGTACAGCCTGTCGGATTTGCAGTTACAGCAAATACATATGGTTTTATTCCATTAAAATCAACAGAAGTAACAATGCTGTCATCAGAATAAATATATAATTCTCCATAAAAGGGATAATCATAAGGGTCTGGAGCAGGGGAGGCGGTAACCGTAAATTGCCATTCATTTGACCATACTCTACCATTTATTCTTTGGTTGGTTGCATCAGCTACTGTTATGTCAATATATTCAATTTCTCTTCTGTCGAAACCAGTTGAACTACTTGCATAAAAAAATTCAAGGTAATAATCACCAGTCATTGTACTGGTATAAGACAGTGGAGAGTAACCTCCAGGGCTAACTGTATTAGGTCCAGTAATAGCCTCAGCGTAAGTTGAAATAAAGCCAGTTCCTGATGTTGGGGCTGCTGCTTGGTTAACAACGATATTCCCATTCGGGTCTTTTATTCTATAGTATACATCATATGTTGGTATTTGATTTGCATCGAAAATATCTCCAAATCCAAAATATATTTTCTCTCCAATATTTGCTATTCTTATGTTGAGTCGTTCTTCTGGAGTACAGCCGTACATTGCAAAATTAGTGAAACTGGGTTCTAAATTTAGTCGACCTATGTGGGTGTTATTAGGCATTATTTCTTTTGTACCTTCTCCCTCTAATTGTATAATGTGAATAAAACTTAATAAAACTATTAATCCAATTTTAAATCCATATTGGAAGTAAAATGGGATTTTCAAAATATTTATATTTTGTAACAGTCTCATTTGTTTGTTTGATTTTATATCTTATTAGATATAACAAAACTAGTAAAAGTTGCTTTGTTATCAAAGGATATTTTTAATATAATAATTTTTATAAATAATAAATAGCCTTAAATTATAATACCCCAACTCAATAAAGAATTAGGGTATCATATTTAACTAAATTAGGTATATACTAATCTAAGACATAGAGTAATACTAATAGATAATGAATGCTTTAGAATATACATTACCATTTGTTCTAATCTGAATATAATAGATACTAGGAATTCTACGACCAAGATTAATATCAACTTTATTACCAATAACATTTTCTCTTTTAAGAAGTATACCTTGGTTACTCTTAATTTCCATTTCGAATTTCTCAACTTTGATAGGTAATTCTAAAGAAAACCTTCCATTGTTAGGATTAGGATATGTATTAATAATAAATTCATCATTATCTGTATCAGCTACAGTATTATCAGCTTTATCACCATCATCTCCAATTATTGGATCTAAGTAGTCTACATATACAAGATAATCGTTAGAAATAGCCCCCATGCCACATTCGTTATATCCTGTAGCAGAAATCATTGCATAACCAATATATCCTTCAGCCCAATTAACAGTACCTACAGAAGTATTTCCTGCAATTAGTCCTCCATTACTTATTTCCCAAATGTACTGATTTGCAAAACTTCCACTTGCAGTATATTCAGAAAATACAACATTACTAAGTACTTCATCATCACCTGTAATTGTTGGTTTAGATGGTAAAGGATTAACATTAATAATAATGTCGGCTGTTGCAACTAACTTGTTGAATTGTACGCTATAGATATAAAGTTTGATAGTTCCATCATCTGATGCTAATAATGAGCGACTAGTACTAGCACCTGTTCCGATAAGTATAGAATTGCCATTACTTTCAGCTTTCCATTCGTATCTTAAATTAAGTAGATTGTCAGAATTAAAGCTTAAGTCAATATCAATTCCTTCGCAGAATGTAGCGCCACTATTGTATTCAACATTTTCTGAGAATAATTTAATGCTTGGAGTCTCAATTACGGTTATTGCATAAGTGGCTGTTGCTACTACAAAGTTGTTTTGTGGATTTACAAGGCTAAGAATAATGTTTCCATTATCATTGGCTGTAAGTGAGTAACTAAGTGCTGCTCCAGTACCAATTGAAGTATAATTTCCATTGTCTTCGATTTCCCACTCATAAGTAAGGTTAAGATTACTATTTGAGTTAAAACTTAAGTCAATAGTATTCCCTTGCTCGAAATAGGATCCGCTAAGTCTGTTCTCGCTATTAAATGTAAGAACAATCTCAGGAGTTTCGCAAACACTAATAGCATAAGTATCAGTAGTTATTACATTATTATATGTAGGGCTAATTACTTCAAGAATAATATTTCCCGTATCAGCTAAAGTCAGCAAATAGTTGAAATTATATCCACTGCCTATTGAGTAAGATGTATCAGTATTCTCTAATG
>QMPB01000379.1 GCA_003648395.1 Bacteroidota bacterium | reverse complement strand
TTGGGAGGTGCAGTTTTAGCTTATTTGGCAAAACGCATAACTCCTATGTTGAGCAGTATTGTTAGCTTTCTGGCCATTAGTTCTGCTACAGCGGTTTTCTTCACTATGACTTCTAGTACAGATATCGTAGAAGTAAATATTCGAAATTTTACCCTTGAATTTGGCTTAAATGCTTATTCATGGCTATTTGGAGCTATGGTTATGGGAGTTTCCGCTTTGGTTTCTCTTTATAATATAGCTTATATGAAAGGTAAAGATCGCTTAGGATATTTCAATTCTAACTTTACCCTTGTTGTAATGGCTATGATGGGTATTTTATTTTCCAACGATTGGATTTCATTCTTTATCTTCTGGGAAATAATGACTTGGTCTTCTTTCCTTATTATTGTTTATAATGGAATTGAAGAAGGTAAGATTGGTACTAAATATATGATTTTTAGTGCTGTTGGTGGTTACGCAATGCTTATGGCTCTTGTTATTACCAATAGTCAAATTAATAGTTTCTTAATTTCGGACTTAATAAGTTCTTTTGCAGGCCTTGATATGGGTATGCAATCATTATTGGGAATACTATTTTTGATAGCATTTTCTGTAAAAGCTGCAGTTATGCCACTTCACGTTTGGGCTCCTAGAGCTTATTCTGATTCGCCAATGTCTTTTACGGCAATATTCTCAGGTTTATTATCTAAGATGGGTGTATTTGGACTAGGGATAGTTTTAATATCAGTTTTTGCAAAATCTACCAATAGTAATATAATTGTTTATACTGAAATATTGGCTTGGCTTGGCGCTATTACTGGTGTTATGGCTACATTTTATGCAGTTATTCAAACCGATGCAAAAAGATTATTAGCATACTCTTCAGTGGCTCAGCTTGGATATATTGTAGTTGGATTGGCAATAGGTACAAAGCTATCGGTTATGGCAGCTATATTTATGGCTGTAATGCATGCTATATTTAAAGGTACTTTATTTATGGTGGTTGGTGCTGTGGAGCGCCAAACAGGAACTACTGATATGACCAAGCTTGGTGCTTTAATTCGTAAGATGCCATGGACTTTTGTTGCTGCATTAATGAGTATTATCGCCCTTGCAGGTATTCCTCCACTAGGTGGTTTTATTGGCAAATGGATGCTTTATGAGTCATTAATAACTTCAGATCATTATTTTCTTATTGTTATGACTTTCTTAAGTTCAACAGCAGCTTTCTTATATAGTTATAGATTCTTATTTGGTATATTCTTAGGTCAAGAGGAAAAAGAATTTGAGAATGTGAAAGAAGCACCAGCAACTATGGTTATTCCAATGATGCTATTGGCAGCGTCATTATTCTTCTTCGGAATGTTCCCAGGTTATTTATTCGAGCCTATAGCAAACTCTATGGAATTCCTTGGAATGGGACAAGTAGATTGGAGCATGACTGTTCTTAGCAACCAATGGGGAGATCAAGTTGATACTTTATCAATTGTTAATTCTATTATTACAATATTTGGTATAGCATTTATTTTCTTAGGTCTTAAAAACAGAAAGAAAACACGATACGTAACAACAAAAGATATTCATACGGGTGGTGAAATTCCAACAGAGAATGAAAATCTTACTTATGCAGTAGATTTTTACAAACCATTTGAGAGAGCTATTGAACCAGCTATGAGACGTAAGATGGATTTTTACTATAATAAATTTGGCAACGGACTAGAATCATTATTCGAGTTTGTAAGACGAATTTATACCGGTAATGGTCAAACTTATGCTTTATATGTAATAATATTCCTAGTAATATTAATACTTTTCTCAGAACAGATATTTTTATAATAGACATACATTTTAATAACAATCAATATGGACAATAGTATTTGGATTTCTATATTAGGATTTTTAGCAACAGTAGCTCTTGCGTTTGTGGTAGGAGTATTATATGGTGGTCTTGTTCGCAAGGTTACCGCTAGAATTCAAAATAGAGTAGGACCTCCTTTTTATCAAAATTTCTTTGATATTGTAAAATTATACAGCAAAACAACTGCCATAAACCACGGTTGGATGCAGCATTTAGGACCTGCATTAGCTATTACAGCTTCTGTAACTAGTCTTATGTTTATACCTATTCTTAATGGACAGGGTGATATGATGTGGTTTGAAAATTTAAATTTCAAAGGCGACCTTATTTTCCTTCTTTATATGATGGTTTTTGGTTCTTTGGGAATGGCATTAGGTGCTGGACAAACTGGTAACCCACATTCTGCAATTGGTGTTTCGAGAGGTTTATCTCAAATGGTAGGCTACGAAATCCCTTGGGTATTGGCTCTAGTTGCTATAATGATGCAAGCAGAAACTACATCGATTACAGGATTAATAGATTATCAGAATGCAAATGATACATGGATGATGTTTGAATCACCATTAGCATTTATTGCTGGTATACTAGCAATGCTTGGTATGTTTCATTATGCTCCTTTTGATGTGCCTTTTGCTCCTGCTGAGCTTGCCTCAGGTCCTGCTTCCGAATTTGGAGGTAAGTATCTTGCTCTTATGATGACTTCGGGCTCAATAATGGCTTTTGTAAAATTAGTATTATTCGTCGATATTTTTATGGGAGGAGCTTCTAACTTAGTAATGTTATTAGTAAAAACCTTCTTATTATATATGGTTCCTGTACTCTATGGCATTGTTAGTCCTAGATACCGTACTGAGCAATCAATTAGATATTTCTGGGGATGGCCTACAGCTATAGGTGTTCTTGGAGTTTTATATGTCGTATTTATTCGATAATTATTTTTAAAAGAAAAATAAAATGCCAAACGATAAAAAATCGCAAAAAATAGTAGATATAATTCAAAATGCTGCTCGTAAACATTCGCTATTTGTTTTAGCTTATGGTACTGGTTGTGGTGCAATTGAAATACCTCCAACAATGACTTCTCGTTACGATGCCGAACGATTTGGAATTAGAGGAATGGCTACACCTCGACAAGCAGATGTGCTTCTTGTAACTGGATACTTAGCAACAAAAACTCTTAAAAGAGTTATTAGAGCTTATGAGCAAATGCAAGACCCTAAATATGTTATCGGCTTTGGTAGTTGTACTATCAATGGTGGTATGTATTGGGATTCTTATAATACCATTAAATTACTTGATAAGTATATTCCTGTTGATGTATATATTAACGGATGTATGCCTCGTCCTGAAGCTGTTATCGAAGGTTTTATAGAATTACAAGGCCTTATAAAAGATGGTAAAGCAAATGGTGCGACCAAATACAAAGAGAATATAGATTGGTATCGTGCTAATCAAAAGAAAGTCATTAAAAATTGGAATATGCCTGATTATAATTGGTAGTTCTATTTTTAAATTTTATTATTTTTAATTGCAAATACAATGACTGAAGATAAACACATTAAGGAACAAAAAATTGTTGATCAATTATCTGGAACTTTCCAGAATTTGACCGGTAAAGTTAAGAGGGAAAGAAGAGTAGAGGTTTCTGTAGAAAAGAAGCTTATCCCTTCTGTACTTTCTTATGTAAAAGACCAACTTACTTTTACGCATATGTCGCATATGTCGTGTGTCGATTGGCTTGAAGATGAACATTTCGAATTAGTATATATCCTTTGGTCTCCAGAATTGAAGGTTCAATTATTAGTAAAAACATTGATTAATAGAGAGAATCCTGTTATTGAGAATGTTGATATGATATGGGGACAGCTTAATACATACCAAAGAGAGATTCGAGAGATGTATGGTATTCAGTTTACTGGACTAGTAGGTAGAGAGGAATTTGTACTTGAGGACTGGGATGAAATGCCACCAATGCGACGCGATTTTGATACTGCGGAGTATATTAAAGATGTATTCTTTGAACGCCCAGGCAGAGATGGTGCTAAGGATGTAAGAGAAGTAATTGCTACTCGTAGTGGAGAGGAAATTCCAGAGTTGGCAAAGAAATATTCAAGAGATTAAAAACTAGCTTAATAGCATATAAATTAGTATATGATGAGAGAAAAAGCTACAACACTATATTTAGGCCCTCAGCATCCAGGAATTACTGGAAATATGATGGTTAAACTAAAAGTTGAAGGTGATACAATAGTAAAGGCAGAAACACATGTTGGTTATTTGCATCGTGGGTTCGAAAAATTAATGGAACGAAGAAATTGGCTACAAAGTTTTACTATTGTATGTCGTATTTGTGTTCCTGAACCAGATCCAAATGAACTTAATTATGCAAGAGCTGTTGAGGAAATTGAAGGACGTGAAGTTCCTGAAAGAGCTGAATGGATTCGTACTTTGGTAATGGAGCTTAGCCGTTTGGCAAGTTACTTACTTTGGTTTGGTGGTCAGAATGGCTCTGCAGGATTATATACTATGCCACAATGGTCTGTTGGTGATCGTGATTATATCCTAGATCTTTTTGAAGAGCTTACGGGTGGTCGTGTTTACCATATGTATATTTGGCCAGGTGGAGTTCGTAGAGATTTACCAGAGGGTTTTACGGGAAGAGTATTGCAAACAATGGATTACCTAGAGAAGCAATTGATTAAATATGATCAATTAATGTTTGAGAATACTATTTTTCAAAAGCGTGCTAAAGGTATTGGCTGGATAGACCCAGCAAAAGCTATTGAGTGGGGAGTTGTAGGCCCTCCATTACGTGCTGCTGGATTTAAATCTGACGTTAGAATTGACGATCCATATTTAATTTATGATAAACTAGATTTTGTTGTTCCTACTCAAAAAGGTTCTGATGTTTGGGCTCGCTCTCTTGTTAGAAGAGAAGAATTTCAACAGTCGATTAATATGGTTCGCCAAATAATTGATAAGATGCCTGCCGGTGAGGTTTATAATAAAATTCCAAATCCTATGAAATGGACTATCCCCGCAGGTGATGCTTATGTTAAAGCTGAATCTGCTCGTGGTGAATTTGGTTACTATGTGGTTAGCGATGGTGGAAATAAGCCTCGTCGTGTTCACGTAAAAGGCCCTGCTTATGTGCATGGTGTTACTCTTTTAGAGGAAGTTCTTAAGGGAGCAAATATTTCTGACGTTTCATTTATTATGAATAGTTTGGGAACTTGTCCTCCTGAGATAGAACGATAATCTAAGAAATTAAGGGTGAAGAGAGAATAATAATTATAGAATAGAATAATATAGCTTAGTCAGAAGAGGACAATATCAAGATGGATGATAGATTAAAAATCAAGGAGTTTACTTTAGTAAATGACTGTTTTTAATTTAGCATACAGCGATGAGATTGTAATATTGTGGCAAGCTTTAACAATAAAAACAAAAAATTATGGCATTTTTTG
>QMPB01000378.1 GCA_003648395.1 Bacteroidota bacterium | reverse complement strand
CATGGCACAAGGCCTATTTTCTCCCAGTAACGAATTTGATTTTCAGATATACCTGCTAATCTGGCAATCTCCTTTTGGTCATACATCAAATAAGCCTCAAAAATACAGGACTTCTAAAACATCCCCTCTTTGTCATTTCTTGAAAAGAAATTTCACATTGAAAAACAGGTCTTACCCAATGAATGGCTTTTAGAGGGGCTTTCACAAAAGAAGATTTTGTTTCTATCTTTTTTAACTTTGATAAAAGTAAATTAATAAACTTAGAGTATTCCCTTGATAGAGAAGTGTTGAGATCTAATCGAAGAGGAGCGTATTCAAGCTCAAGTATTATTAGAAGTAATACTAGGAAATATCATGGTTTATTAATTGCTCCCCAGCCAGCTATCGATAATGAGCTTCATGTTCTTTTGTCGTCACTTGATATTACTATTATTCAACATAATGAGTCTTTTAATTTAGGTGCTCATCGGTTTCCTGGAGGTATATATTCTCCAAGAGGTCATAAGTATGTTAGAGAGGTAGAAATGGAGCCAATACCATCTATTACTTACAGAGTAGGTGGTGTTGTTTTAAAAGTTGAAACTCTATTGTCATCAGAAAGTGATAGAATATTACTAAAATATACCTTATTAGATTGTCATTCAGCGACGACTATACAGTTAAAACCATTTTTAGCTTTTCGTTCTCGCCATAGTTTGAGCAAAGCTAATGAGTTTGTAAATACTAAATTTGAGAATGTAGAAAAAGGAGTTTCTTTTAGGCTATATCAAGGATATACTCCTTTATATATTCAAGCAAATAAAAAAACGGAATATGTTCACTCTCCCAATTGGTATTATAATATAGAATATTTTGAAGAAGAGCAAAGAGGATATGATTATCAGGAAGATCTCATGGTTCCTGGTTTTATAGAATTTCCATTAAAGAAAGGCGAAAGTATTATTTTTTCTGCAGGAACGACAGAAGCTAAAACAGTATCATTAACAAAAATATTTAATCAAGAATTAAATAAAAGAATTTCAAGAGATAGTTTTAAAAATAATCTATTAAACTCTGCTGAACAGTTTATTACCAAAAGAGATGGCAGAACAGAAGTTATTGCAGGCTTTCCTTGGTTTAGAAGATGGGGAAGAGACACATTTATTTCCTTGCCAGGTTTAGCAATGGTGCAAGGTAAGTATAAAGCAGCAAAAGATGTTATTGATACAATGCTTGCTGATTTGTCTGGACCATTATTTCCAAATATGGGATATAAAAACTCTGCTGCTTTTAATTCAATTGATACTCCCCTTTGGTTTTTTTGGACCTTACAGCAATATGCAAAGTATAGTAATGATAGTAAACTAGTTTGGAAGAATTATGGTGCTAAAATGAAAATGATACTTAGAGGTTACCGATCAGGAACATTATTCAATATTAAAATGGAAGATAATGGTCTTGTTTATGGTGGTGAGCAGGGAAAAGCATTAACTTGGATGGATGCAATAAGTAATGGAAAAGCTGTTACACCACGAATAGGTTATGATGTTGAAGTTAATGCCTTAGCTTATAATGCTATTATGTTTACTTTAAATCTTGCAAAAGAAAATAATGACAAAAAGTTTGTTGATGAGTTTGAAAATATTGCTGACAATTTCCCAAAAGTATTTAAGGATACATTCTGGAATGATAAATATGGATACTTAGCAGATTATGTTAATGGTGATAATAAAGACTGGTCAATTAGACCAAATATGCTAATTGCTGCAAGTTTACCATATACTCCACTGGATAAAACATATATTAAATCAATACTTGATATAATAGAAAGAGAATTATTGACAATTAGAGGATTAAGGTCATTGTCACCAAATCATAGTGATTATGAAGAGATATACTTTGGTGACCAAAATACAAGAGATAAACAGTATCATCAAGGTACAGTCTGGCCATGGCTAATTGGAGCTTATGTAGAAGTTTATTTGAAAATACATGGAGTATCTGGAGTACGGAAAATGGAATGGTACATTGAACAATTTGAAGATGTAATGATGGAACATGGAGTTGGAAGTATTTCTGAAATCTACGATGGAAATCCACCTCATATGGCTAGAGGAACAATTTCTCAAGCATGGAGTGTTGCAGAATTAATTAGAGCAATGGATATTATTGAGGAGTATAAACTTAAAGAGAAGGAGGTGGCTCTATGAATGTATTAATGTTTGGCTGGGAATTCCCACCACATATCACCGGAGGACTAGGTACTGCTTGTTATGGCATGACTAAAGGGATTATGAATAATGGTCATAATGTAATATTCGTTGTGCCTAGAGCATACGGTGATGAGTCTAAGGATGTTAGAATAGTTAATGCTAGCGATGTTAAGCTTGATTTAAGAAATAAAGTTTTCTCAGAATATTGGAAAGAACTAAAATATATTGAAATAGATTCTACTTTAATACCTTATGCCGATGATGAAGAGTTTTATAGGATAACAAGAAAGTATAATCATAATACAGAGGTTAATGAATCTGTATTCTCAAAACAGTTTGAGTTTTCTGGAAAGTATGGCAGAAACCTTATGGAAGAGGTTAAGCGCTATGCTTTAGTTGCAGCACAGGTAGCTAGTACACAAGAGCATGATATAATACATGCTCATGATTGGCTGACTTACGAAGCTGGTATTGCTGCCAAAGAGGTTAGTGGTAAGCCATTAGTTGTACATATGCACGCTACAGAGTTTGATAGATCAGGAGATAACATAAATCCTGTGGTTTATGATATTGAAAAACGAGGTATGGAAATGGCTGACAGAGTAATAACTGTTAGTAATCTTACTCGTAATACCGTAATCAATAAATATGGAATAGATCCTTCAAAGGTTTTTACTGTGCATAATGCAGTAGAACCTAATGATAGACTGGATTATAAAGAAGAAAGGGGAGTAAAAGAAAAGGTCGTGACATTTTTGGGAAGAATTACTTTCCAAAAAGGACCAGAATATTTTGTTGAAGCAGCATATAAAATATTGCAACGTGATGATAATGTTCGTTTTGTGATGGCTGGTTCGGGAGATATGCTCAATAAAATGGTTAGGCGTGTTGCTGAGCTAAAGATTGCAACAAAGTTCCATTTTACGGGCTTTCTGAAAGGAGAAGAAGTTGACAGAATGTTTTCTTTAAGTGATGTTTATGTTATGCCCTCTGTTTCCGAGCCATTTGGCATTTCTCCTTTGGAGGCTATGCGCTCTAATGTTCCAGTAATTATTTCTAAACAATCTGGAGTGTCAGAAGTTCTACACCATGCTATTAAGGTAGATTTTTGGGATATCGATGCTTTGGCAGATTCTATTTGGGGCTTAACTCATTATGATGGATTGTCTAAAATGTTTGTATCAATGGGTAAGCAAGAAGTTGATGAAATGAAATGGGATAATGCTGCTGTCAAAGTTATTGATGTGTATAATACAGTTTTAGGAAATTAAAGAAATTATGGTAGATTATTATAATCTATCTAACAATTCTAACTTAGGTTAGATAATAAATATTATTAGTATGAGGTCAATATGTTTTTATTTTCAGGTTCATCAACCATACCGTTTAAAACATTATCGTTTTTTTGATATAGGTAAAGATCATAATTATTACGATGAGTATCAGAATGAGTTTATTGCACGTAGAATTGCTGATAAGTGCTATTTGCCAATGAATCAACTGCTACTAGATGCTATTAAGGAATTTGGTAGCATGTTTAAAGTGAGTTTCTCCATTTCTGGTACTGCATTAGATCAGTTTGAACAATACACTCCAGAAGTAATAGATAGCTTCAGAAGATTAGCAGAAAGTGGCTCTGTGGAATTTCTATCAGAAACATATACTCACTCATTGTCAGCTTTAAAGTCGAAAGATGAGTTTACAAAGCAAGTAAAAAAGCATCAAGGAAGAATAATGGAGCTATTCGGAGTTAAACCTACAACTTTCAGAAATACCGAGCTTATCTATTCTGATGAGATAGGAGCAATGGTTGCTGATATGGGATTTAGTACAATGCTAACTGAGGGAGCAAAGCATATTCTTGGTTGGAAATCACCAAATTACCTATATACAAATGCCATAAATCCAAAACTTAAATTATTGCTTAAGAATTTTCAATTAAGTGATGATATTGCTTTTAGATTCTCTCAGCAGTCATGGGAGTCGTGGCCACTTACAACAGAGAAGTTTGTGGGTTGGTTGAATGAGATTGATCCCAAAGAAGAAGTTGTAAATCTATTTATGGATTATGAGACTTTTGGAGAGCATCAATGGCCTGAAACAGGTATATTTGACTTTATGAGAGCATTACCAGAAAGAGTTATGAGTAATTCTAACTTCAGCTTTAATACCCCTTCAGAACTAAGTAATCATTTGCAGGCAATTGCGCCTATACATGTTCCAAACCCAATTTCTTGGGCTGATGAGGAAAGAGACCTTACTGCTTGGCTTGGAAATGAACTACAAGATGAAGCTTTTGATAAACTTTATGAACTTGAACCAAAAGTGAAGAAGTGTAGTGATGTTCAACTCATTAAAGATTGGGAGTATCTTCAAACTTCTGACCATTTCTACTATATGTGTACTAAATGGTTTTCTGATGGTGATGTGCATAAATATTTCAACCCTTACGGCACACCATATGAGGCTTTTATTAATTATATGAATGTGCTTTCTGATTTCATTATTAGAATAGATGAATGTGTGAAGGATAATGGTAAACAAAGAAAAGAAAGCTCAACTAATTTATTTATTGAGAATGTTACAGATGAAGCTAAAGAGATACTGGACCCTTTATACACAAAGTTTAATGATCTTACAGCAATGCCAAAGCAGAAGTTAAAAGTTCTACTTTCAGGTATTGATACAGAAACTCTTATTCTTGGAATGCAAAAAGTCAATAACAATCTAAAAGATAGAGTTTTATCTAATGTTACTAATAAAACTTTACTTGAATTTGAAAAAATGGAAGAAAAGTTTAATTCATTTGATGATAAGGAAATAAAGAACGCCAAAAGACGAATTCTTAATAAGATAAAAAAGATTGTTGAATAATGCGATTAGTTTTTTTAGTAATTTTTATCATTTCTTCTTTACAGGTTGAAGCACAGTTTGATACAAATTATGTGCATAAAACTAAGAATCAGTTTATGGTTTATCCATTACTTGAGTCAGCAAATACTACAATGTATTACGATTATATAAATGCAGATAATTCTAAAACTTCATTAACCTATACATCAAGAGATTTCAATAGTATAGGATTTGGTGCTAGTTTCTACAGATTAGGTTT
>QMPB01000377.1 GCA_003648395.1 Bacteroidota bacterium | reverse complement strand
CTCTCCAACAATGTACCAAAATTTGATTATCTACGGCTATATCTTTAGCCATTTTCACATAATCATACATCTTAGGACCAACTATTTTTAGTCCCTCCATTATTGCATTCTCTTTACTATCTTGCTTATAAATAGTACCAATAACTGCTCGTTCCTCATTTGAGAATAAAGGAATATTATAAGCTCCAGGAATATGTCCTTGTTCAAATTCGGCAGGAGTACGAACATCAATAATTGGAATATTTCTCCCTAATTTCAGGAAGTCTTCTATTTTGTGTATCATTATGAAATAATTTAGGCGGCGAAATTACAGAAATTATCATACAATCAACTTTCGTCAAACGATTTTCGTCTTTCTTTCTTTTCTGATGTTTGTTTTTTATCCTTTAATCTTTTCTCTTGAGCTGCCATGGAAATCTTAATCCGTTTACGCTGTTTTCGTGGCTTTAATCCTTCATTTATTATCTCATAAAACTTAAATCTTGCATTTTCTTTATTCTTTAATTGAGATCTTGTAGCCTGAGACACAACTATTAATATACCATCAGAAGTTAGTTGCGTAGCCAATTTATTTAAAAGTATCTCTTTATTTTCATTGCATAATATTCTTGAATTATGAATATCAAACCTTAGTTCTACCTTAGTATTTACCTTATTTACATTCTGCCCACCAGGGCCACTACTTCTAGCAAAGCTATATTTTAACTCTGTATCAAGTTCTGTTGTAAATATGTAGTTTCTTGTTTCCACAGTTTAGATATTAATCTTTCATTTGAATATCTTTGCTTTCCCCAATCCTAGTTTTGCAAAAAAGTATTGCATTGAAGTAATAATAACTCCCATTCCATATTTTGCACTCCTTACAAAATTAATTGATGAAGCTTCCTCAAAGTATTTAGTAGGACAAGTTAATTCGCCAATTTCGTAATCATTATAAAATATCTGAGCCAGCATCTGATTATCGAATACAAAATCATCGGAATTAGCTTCATAATTAATACTCTCTAACACCTCCCTTGAAAAAGCTCGATAGCCACTATGATATTCAGATAATTTCTGATTCATGAGAATATTCTGAAACAAAGTAAGAATACGATTTGCAATATATTTATACTTTGGCATCCCCCCTTTTATTGCGCCTTTACCAAGAATTCGCGACCCGATAACCACTGGATATACCTCGTTAGCAATAATATAACATATTGGTTCAATAAGTTTAGGAGTATATTGATAATCGGGATGAAGCATCACAACAATATCGGCATTTAACTCTAAAGCTTTATTATAACAAGATTTTTGATTTGCTCCGTATCCTCTATTTTTCTTATGCTGAATAATATGTTTTATACCAAGGGCTCTTGCTTCTTCTATTGTCTTATCATCAGATCTGTCATCTGTTAAGATAACTTCATCAACTATATTAAATGGTATTTCGTTATAAGTAGCCTCTAATGTTTTCTCAGCATTATATGCCGGTAAAACTACTGCTATCTTTTTTCCGTAAATCATTTTTAATATATAATTGATTAATTATTTAGCAAAAATACCACTAATTTTAAGCATAGTATCCATTAAAGTAATCTTTGGATTTACATTTCTTGCAATATGAAATGATGCTTCATTAAGTATTTCACTAATATCTTCGGCATTATTCTGATTCACAAATCGGCTAAATTTTTGAATAAAATCCAACTCTGCGCCACTAGATTTTATCAATTCGATATTGCCTAAATCTTGGTATAAGCACATTCTAACTATTCTAATACCATACTGAAGTAGCTGCTTAATGTTTTCTCTGCCTAGTTTAGAAATCTCTTCAGACTTTTGTTTCATCTTAATGAAATTCCGTTGATAAGCCAGCAGCATCATTTCTCTAAAGGTTGCGAAATACGGATTATCTTCTACTTGATCCGACAAATAAGGAAATACATTTTTGAAACTACCATCAGCAATATTAACAATGGTTTCTATTTTCTCTGCCGACACCTGAAAATTATGTTTCAGAAAATCTCTAATATCATCATCTCTTAATGGAGCAAGTTTCACAAGCTGCGTTCTAGAAAGTATTGTTTTAAGTATAGAATTTGTGTCTTCAGCAATAAGAATAAAAAGAGTTTTAGGTGGTGGTTCTTCAAGTATTTTTAGAAGTTTTGGTGCAGCAGAATGATAAAGCTTCTCTACCATCCAGATAATCATAACTTTATAGCCACCCTCATAAGCTCTCAGACCCAGAGTTTTAATAACCTGATTAGCTTCATCAACACTTATTCTACCTTGTTTATTCTCAATCCCAATTTTTTTATACCATTCGTTAAGCGTAGTATAATAGTTACTCTCAATTAGCTCTTCACGCCATTCTTTAATAAAATTAGCACTCAAAGGTTTTGAAGTAATACTCTTGGTTGTAGCCACTGGAAAAACAAAGTGCAAATCCGGATGAGCTAGTTTTTGATATTTTACACAGCTGGGACATTTGCCGCATGAGTCTGCAAGCAAATCACTATTCTCTGTATATATTTGTTTATTTGAACAAGAGATAAACTGCGCATATGCAATTGCCAAAGATAGTTTCTCACTTCCCTCTGCACCCAAAAACAATTGAGCATGGCTTACTTTCTCATTTAAAACAGTACGAATAAGTCTGTTTTTTAATTCTTTATGTCCTACAATTTCCTTAAAAAGCATAGGTCAAATATAAGATTTATTGGGGGATGATAAACAATAAAATTTGAAGATCTATTTAATAAAAAGTATTTTCCCTGTTGCCGTTTGCTCACCAGAAATATCATCAGTAGAGAATACTAGATAAACTCCTGTGGCAACTCTTTCGCCATTGAAATTTTTACCATTCCATATAGCTTGACCACCAAGGGCTGTAGTTTCGTAAACTAGATTTCCATAAGTGTCAGTAATTTTAACATTAGCATTTTCAACAAGCCCCTTTATAGCAATTAATCCATTGAAATCTGGTTTTACTGGATTTGGAAAAATAGTAATACTCTCTTCTGGTTGATAATCGGGAGCTTCAGTAGCTGTACTTCTAAAAGAAATAATTCCATTCTCAGTGCCAAAGAAAACTTCTCCACTTTCTGGCTCTATGCCAATACTATAAATATTATTACTCAACAATGGACTATTTTCTCTAGTAAAATGGTAAATCTGCTCAGAGGCATCTTTCGACATAAGGAATACACCAGCATTCTTGGTTCCAAACCATTTTCTATCGGCACCATCAATTGCAATAGCAGTTACAACCTCCGATTCTAAAAGATATTGAGAAATACCTTCTTGCTCAATATAAATTTGCTGAGCATCATAATTATCTCCTGAGAACACCATCTCAGGAGAATAAAATACAGCAACACCTTTATCGGTTCCTACCCATACCGCGCCTTCTTTATCTTTAGCCAAACTGTATATTCCCATACTTGGTAGCTTACCTTGATTATCAGCGGCAGTAATTTTTGTTTTTCTATCATCATAAGGAGTCTCAGGAGTATTATTATCGTTATAAACAATAATACCTCCACCACGTGGAACAATAATCCATTTTTGCCCCATATCATCTATTACCAAATCACCAACTGCCTGAGAAGTAATATACGGAGAAAGGCTAAGGGCTTTCCATTGACCATTTGGTTTCATAAAACTAAGAGAATTACTATTGGTAGCATTAGTTACCCAAAGATAATTATTTTGGTCGTAAGCCATACCTGCTACCCCTATAAAACCAGGATAATTTATCGCTTGAGAAAGACTACTATTTTTATCATTAAAAACATTAACAACCTTATTATCTCTCATTTGAATAATCCCTTTTCCCCAACTTCCAATAAATATTTCATTTTCATTTTGCGGATTAACAATTATTTTTAGTACATCTTGAATACTATCAAATACTTCAGTATTCTTCTTATTTAATGAAGCCCAATCTTGATCTTTAAAATTATAAATTCCTTTCTTCGCATAAGATTGAGACCAATCACTTTCAATGCCACCACCAGCAACCCATACTTGACCTGATGAAGTACATATCGAATAAGCATCTTTATATGCAGGGCCATTCGGTTTATAAAAATGATAATTCCAACCACTATAATTATAAACCAGAGATTCTAATTTATCAGCAATCCAAAATTTATGTCTATAATCTATAATTATATCACTTGGCATTGGACTAACTTCACCATAAGTGTATGCCTTAAAGCTTTCAGACATATTATTATAGAAATATTTAAAACTATAATCTTGTGCAAAAATTATAGTATCTCCATAACTTTTAATTAATACTACATTACCTATAGGAACGCCAGAAAATCTATTCCAATAATTATTATGTTTTACAAGAACACTATCTGTATTATTAATATTTCCTTTAACACTAACATACACTCCTGACGAATGTACAGCAATGCAATTATATGTAGCATTAGGAGAATAAATACTAGTATCCTTATGCCAGAAAGCATAATTGCTTAGGTTTATTTCATTAACAGAGGCAGAATATACTCCTTCAGATGTTGCAGCATAAAATAAGCTGTCATCATAATCTAAATCGTTTATACTAATACTTTTACCCTCAGGGCCAATATAATAAGTGTCTTTAATTTCTCTTCTAGAAGGATCAAGAACAACTATACCAAAGTCACAAGCAAGATATACTAGAGAATTTCTAAATATTATTTTATTAATCCTTTTACTACCAACTATTGACTTTCTCTTAATATCAGAAATATTAATAATTTGCCCTTCATAAATTAAGTCAATATTTGCATTTTCGTAAGCAACAACAAGATAATTTGTACTCTTATCATATCCAATTGCAGAAATATTAACATCAGAAAGACCAGTTACCGTTGACATTCTTCCTAAAGCATCTTCTTCCCTATCGTAATAAAATAAACTAAATGGAGTAGCGCAATATATTCTATTATTGCCTTCTGTTACTGCAATTGTTTTGTAAAAAGGAAGATGCTCACGCCATTGTTCTATGCCTATTTGGGCATTAACAATATTGAATGTTAGTATGAAAAGTAATAATAGTAATAAACGCATTGTTGTTAAAGATTTATTTGGCAGTAACTTTTTGTGCAATAATGAATACATAACTTATATTTTCTAAAATTATTGCTCTAATGGATTGATTTTCTTAAAACCAAAACAACCCATCCAAAAACTAATTTAGACAGGTTGCTCTTATACCAAATTAATACCAAAACACGCCATATAAATCATTTATATTTCCCTATTACTGCGTTAAATATTATTTCCATAGCTACGGCTATGCAAATAATTTTTGCCTTCTAATAGGAAAATATATTCCAATTTATTTATAGCGTATTTTGATACCAAATTGG
>QMPB01000376.1 GCA_003648395.1 Bacteroidota bacterium | reverse complement strand
GCAAAAACATATTATGCTGATAAGAAAGGTATTGATCCAAAGGATATAGTATGTGTGGCAATAATGCCTTGTGCTGCCAAGAAATTTGAGTCCAATAGAAAAGAAATGAATGATAGTGGATATCAAGATATTGATGCTGGTTTAACCACTAGGGAATTTGGTCATATGATTCGACAATCTGGCTTGGATTTTAAAGAATTGGAAGATTCAACTTTCGATAGTATTATGGGAGAATCATCGGGTGCTGGAGTTATATTTGGTGCTACTGGTGGAGTAATGGAAGCAGGATTACGTACTGCTTATGAGTTAATTACGGGTAAAGAGGTGCCTTTCGAAAACTTGAATATAAAAGCTGTTCGTGGAATGGAAGGCATACGTGAAGCAACCATACCTATTGAGGGAGCATTGCCTGCATATTCATTTTTGGAAGGTGTAAAACTTAGAGTAGCTGTTGCTCATGGTTTGATTAATGCTCGACAAATTATGGATCAGATTGTAAAAGGGGAATCGCCATATCATTTTATTGAGATAATGGCTTGCCCAGGAGGTTGTATTGGTGGCGGTGGACAACCGATTCCTACTAATGAGGCCATTAGGAAAAAACGAGCAGCGTCTATTTATGAAGAGGATATGGGAATGAAGGTTCGTAAATCGCATGAGAACCCTGAGATTAAAAAGATTTATGCGGATTTCTTGAAAGAACCGCTTAGCCATGTATCGCATAATTTGTTGCATACAACATATAAAAAACGCCAACGATATTAAGCTGTATTTTTTATAATGCAAAAGAGGCTATTCAAAATATTAATTTTGTAATAGCCTCTTTTTTGTATTCCTATTTGCTATAGCTTAATTGTGAAAATAGTCTCTCATTTTATCAAATAAACTCTTGTCTTTAGAAGTTGGATTAGGAATAAAATCTTCAGATTTTTGTAATTTTTCCATTATCTCTGTTGATTCATCACTTAGTTTTTGAGGTGTCCATACATTAATGTTTACAAGTAAATCGCCAGTGCCATGATATTCTACACTTGGAAGGCCTTTGCCTCTAAGTCTAAATACTTTACCGGCCTGAGTTCCTGCAGGAATTTTTACTTTTGCTTTGCCATCAACCGTTGGAATTTCTATTGTAGTACCAAGTACAGCATCAGGGAAACTAATATAATGATCGTAAAGTAGATTATTGCCATCGCGCTTCAAATCTTTATCTGGCACTTCATCAATAACAACAATCATATCTCCATTTACTCCACCACGTACTGCAGCATTACCTTTACCCGATACAGATAATTGCATTCCGTCTTCAACGCCTGCAGGTATGTTTATTGTAACAACTTCCTCACCTTTTACAATACCATTGCCACTACATTTCTTACATTTATGCTTTATAATACTTCCTTCGCCATTACAACTAGGGCAAACACTCTGAGTTTGCATATTTCCTAAGAAAGTTTGCTGTACCCTGGTAACATGTCCTGAACCATTACAAGTGCTACAAGTAGTAGTTTCACCACTTTCGGCTCCAGAGCCGCTACAGCTATCGCAAGATATGTATTTGTTTACTTTTATTTTCTTTTCGGCACCATGGGCAATATCCTTAAGATTTAGTTTTACTCTAACTCTTAAATTACTTCCACGGTTTACTCTACGTCCTCCTCGACGACTGCCACCAAAGCCTCCACCAAAGCCTCCACCACCAAAAATATCGCCAAATTGTGAGAATATATCATCCATATTCATACCGCCACCAAAGCCTCCGCCTCCTGCAGCACCACTCATTCCGGCGTGTCCATATTGGTCGTAACGTGCTTTTTTATTGCCATCACTCAATACTTCGTATGCCTCGGCAGCTTCCTTAAATTTATCTTCAGCACTTGAATCTCCAGGATTCTTGTCAGGATGATATTTTACAGCTTGCTTTCGGTAGGCTTTTTTTATGGCCGGTGCATCAGCATTTTTGTCAATGCCTAATACCTCGTAATAATCTCTTTTTGACATATTTTGTTTTATTTTTATTCTTAATAAAAATTGATGATTCTATTAGGCTCCAATAATAACTTTTGAAAAACGAATTACTTTATCATTCATAGTATAACCTTTCTCTATTACATCTATTATTTTATCCTTAAGGTCTTCACTAGGAGCAGGTACTTGAGTAATAGCTTCATGTATATCAGTATCAAATTCGTTGCCCATTGCCTCAATCTCTTTTACATTTTTACTCTCTAATATTTTTTTAAACTTATTAGAAATGAGTATTAAGCCTTCTCTATGAGCTTTGTTTTCTGCATTGTCTTCAGTATTATTTAATGCTCTTTCAAAATCATCAATAATAGATATGATAGAGACTATTACATCTTCGCCAGCAGTTTTATAAATGTCAGATTTTTCTTTTATTGTTCGCTTTCTGAAATTATCAAATTCAGAATACAATCGTAAATATTTATCATTAATCTCAGAAATCTTTAAATTTGCTGTTTCTAGCTCTTCTTTAAGTTCATCAGTTTTGCTCTTGCTTTTCTTAAAAAATCCTTTTTTACTTTTTTTATCGTCAGCACTTTCTTCGGAAATATCATTTTCTTCTATTTCTTGAACTTCTTCTTCTATTATATCTTTGTCAATAATTGTTGTTTCTTCTGCCTTTTGAGCTTCTTTTTCAGTAGTATTGTCAGTGCTGTTCATAACATCTTCAATATCTTTTATCTCCTTTTCAGTTTTTTTCTTGTCCTTTGTCATGACTATATTGTATTATTATATTTGTAAATAGTTGATACATAATAAATTAAGCCCATTATAAAAGAGGTTTAATTTAATGAATACATAGCTTTTAAATCAATTTTATTGCCATATAATAATAATCGTCAAATTGTCAGTGTTAAACAGGCTAAATAATAATAATATTTGCTTAAAATATGTAGCTTTGCAGTAGTAATTGTTTTTTTGATGATGTTTATTCGAACTATTATGTAGAGTTAGATTACGAATAGTTTATTCCAAAATAATAAGACCATGAAATTAATTGAAGTAAATAAGAAGAATTATATTTTTGAGATAATAATTAGAAATGAGAAGCAGCGCAATGCTTTATCTACTGAATTATTAAATCAATTTGTTAAGAGTATTGATGAAGTTATTGAATCGGATTCCAGAGTTTTAATAATTAGAGCATCTAAGGGTTTTAATGTATGGTCGGCAGGCTTTAATATTGAGGAATTGCCAGAGCCAGGTATAGATCCTGTTCCCTATAATCATCCTTTGGAAGTATTGATTAGAGCCATCGAAAAAGTTAATATTCCGATTATTGCTTTAATAGAAGGTAGTGTGTGGGGAGGTGCTTGCGATTTGGCTTTTAGCTGTGATATTCTTGTGGGAACTGAGCAAACTACTTTTGCCATAACTCCTGCAAAAATAGGAGTGCCTTACAACTCTTTGGGAATCAAACGTGTATTAACCCGTGTGAGCCCAAATATTGCTAAGGAACTATTCTTTACTGCAAAACCTATTGCAGCACAAAGAGCATATTCATTAGGTATATTAAACCACATTATTGATAAAGATAAAATTGAAGAGTTTACTTATGATTTGGCTAATACAATAGTAAATAATTCACCATTAAGTATTTCGGTAATTAAAAAACAAATTGATAGTATTGCTAGGTCAAAGCCAATAGACGTGGAAACTATTTCTATTATTGATGAACTTCGTCAGGAAGCATATAATAGTGAAGATTATCTTGAAGGCAAATGTGCTTTTATGGAAAAAAGAAAACCGGTTTTTAAGGGGAAATAGTAAGGTGTTGTAAGGGATTGTAAAAGATTGTAGAGAGTGGTAAATTTAACCTAACCTTTATACTTTAGCCTTATTTAATGGTAAAAAGTTGTAAAGGGTTGTGAAATCTAAAATCGTTAATCAAAAATCTCCAATCGTTAATTTTTTTAAGCATATAATAGCGAAGATTACCTTGAAGGCAAACGTGCTTTTATGGAGAAAAGAAAACCTATTTTTAAAGGAAATTAAGAATGATTCAATTATATAATTAATTACACCATTAAATCATTTACCCAATATAATAATATACAGATATAAAATGTAAAGCACTTCCTAGCAATACAAATACATGAAAAATAGCATGATTATAAGCTAGTTTGCCATCGAGCATATAGAGTACCGCACCAACAGTATATGCAATTCCACCGCTGAAAAGAAGAATGGTTCCTGTCATTCCAAGATGATTTATAAAATTAGAAAAAGCAAATATTGCTATCCATCCCATAATTACATATGATATAGCTGCTAATTTGCCATATTTGCCAAAGAAAAATATTTTAATAACAATACCTACTGCAGCAAAAGCCCACACGATGCCAAATATCCACCAACCTAATTTAGTAGGAAGTGCAAGTAAAGTGAAAGGTGTATACGATCCTGCAATTAGAAGATAAATAGAAATATGATCCCAAACGTTTAATAGGTTTCTCCATTTTGGATTTGTTGCTGAATGGTAAAGTGTAGAAGCAAAATATAGGATAACAAGACTTGAACCATAGACTATAAAGCTGATCATAGCCTTTGTTGTGTTCATTTCTATCCCTTTCTGAATTAATAGTATTAATGCAATAATTGATAATGCTGCACCAATTCCATGAGAAATAATATTTAATTTTTCTTCCTTGTCTTTATAAGTATTTAATGCTTTTGCCATTTCCTTTTGGATAATATTTTTTTAAAATAATAAGATTATTATAAGCACAAAATTAGATAAACTTGTTTAATTTAGCACAAAATATAAATCATATGCAAGTAGACAACAAAGATTATAGAACAATATGGTATAATGCTGATACTAAAAATGTTGAAGTTATTGACCAAAGGGTTTTGCCATTTAAATTTGAAATAGTAGAGGTGAAATCTGCTACAGAGATGTCTAAAATTATTCTAGAAATGTATGTGCGTGGTGCGGGACTTATTGGTGCGGCAGCAGCTTGGGGTATATATTTGGCAGCAAAGGAGAATAGCGATATTTCTTTTATTGAGAAATCGGCAAAAGAATTATCCGAAACTAGACCAACAGCAGTAAATTTGCAGGCAGCAATAGATGTAATGATACCGGAGTTACGGATTGTCGCTAAGGAAGATCGCCTTGAATTGGCAAAAAACTTGGCACAGCAAATTAGCGATAATGATGCTAACTCGTGTAAGAGAATAGGGGAGCTGGGCTATAATTATATTGAGAATAAAATTGCTAAAGGTGAGAAGAGAAGAATTAATATTCTAACACATTGCAATGCAGGATGGTTAGCTTTTGTTGACTATGGCTCTGCTTTGGCACCTATTTACGAAGCATATAATAATGGAATGGATATTCATGTATATGT
>QMPB01000375.1 GCA_003648395.1 Bacteroidota bacterium | reverse complement strand
TGATGATAAGTTTTATGACAGAACAAAAGATATTATTCTTTTAAAGAATACTGAAGGCGAATACTTTACCATTGAGGAATATAAAGAGAAGGTTAAAGCAGAGCAAACTAATAAGGAAGAAAACATAATAATGCTATATGCTAACGATTCAGAATCTCAGTATTCTTATATTGAAAAAGCAAAAGCACGCAATTATGATGTTCTTATAATGAATGGCGCTCTCGACAATCACTTTATTGACTTAATGGAGCGCAAAATAGAGAAGAGTAAATTTACTAGAGTGGATTCTGAAAGTATTGATAAGCTAATTGTAAAAGAGGACGCACAAGTATCTAAACTTACTGAAGAGCAACAAACGGAATTAAAACCAGTTTTTGAAAAAGGATTGGATACTAAGGAATATACTGTTCAGTTTGAAAGCTTAAGTGAGACTGAAGATGCGGTAATGATTACTCAACCAGAGTTTATGCGTCGTATGAAAGATATGCAAGCAATGGGTGGCGGAGGCCAGATGGCTTTTATGGGCGATATGCCAGATATGTATAATGTGGTTGTAAATAGCAATCACCCAATGATATCGGATCTTATTGATGATAAGAGTAATGCTCATAAGGAGATTATTGCTAAGCAATTAATAGACCTTGCAAAACTATCGCAAAACTTGCTTAAAGGTAAAGCTTTATCAGAATTTGTGAAACGAAGCATGGACATTATTAAATAAATAATGAACAATATTTATAAAACCTCAATGATTAGTTTCATTGAGGTTTTTTCATTCTACAGGCTTATTTCTTTCCTATCCAGCCAGCTTTCTCCATCTTCATAAACCGTTCCTTTTCGGCTTCATTCATTTGCACTATTTCGTAATCAAATTCAGCTCCTATAGCCTCTATTGGGAAAGCAATTGAGTTTATTAGCTGCATAGCTATGGGTATTTTATCAAAAGGGAATGCAAAAGATATTTTAGCGGTATTATCTTCAACTTCTACTCCCTTAACAATTCCTAACTCCAATAATGAGTATGCAATGGCAGGATGTTGTACATGCTTTATTGCATTAATTATATCTTCTTTTGTTTTCATTTATTTATTTATAAAATTTCATCCAAATTCGTTAAACAAAAATAAAAAAATTATAAAGAACCCTCTCAATTATTTTGACTAAAAATATAGATTTTAGGAGTCTTTGTATCAATTATATTAGGAATTAATATGAGTCCAAAACAATCATTATCCTCATCAATAATTCTGATTATTATCAAGACTAATTACATTCTTAATAATTTTAATAATTACTCTTCAATATCCTTCATTAATTATTACTTTTGCTTTCTATGATGATTCCTAAACAAACGGTACAGGAAGTACTTGATATTTCAAAAGTAGAAGAGGTTGTTGGAGAATTTGTTTCTTTAACTAAGCGAGGTGTCAACCGAATAGGTTTATGCCCCTTTCACAACGAGAAAACACCTTCTTTTACTGTTTCTCCTGCTAAGAATATCTATAAATGTTTTGGATGTGGAGAATCAGGCTCATCGGTAGATTTTCTGATGAAGCATGAGCATCTTAATTTTCCTCAGGCCGTAAAATGGCTTGCCAATAAGTATAATATACATATTGAAGAAGAGGAGCAAACTCCAGAGCAAATTGCTGCCGAAAATGAACGTGAAGGGCTATTTGCTGTCAGTAAATTTGCTGCCGAGTTCTTTTCCAAAACCCTAATCGAAACTGACAAAGGCAGGGCAATAGGCTTAAGCTACTTTAATGAACGTGGATATAGCCAAGATATAATTGACAGATTCCATTTGGGATATTCTCCCGAGGAATGGGATGCACTTGCTATTGAGGCACAAGCGGCAGGTTATACTGAAGACTCATTGGTAAAAGCTGGTCTAATTATCAAGAAAGACCAAGGAGGAGTTTATGATCGTTTCCGAAATAGAGTAATATTCCCTATTCATAATATTAGCGGTAGAGTACTTGGTTTTGGCGGTAGAATTCTTATTGCCGACAAAAAGAAACCAAAATACGTAAATTCTCCCGAATCACTAATCTATGATAAAAGTAATGTTCTTTTTGGCCTTTATTTGGCTAAAAATCTAATTATAAAAAAGGATAATTGCTATTTAGTAGAAGGTTATACTGATGTTATATCACTTTATCAATCGGGAATTGAGAATGTTGTTAGCTCTTCGGGAACATCGCTTACCGAAGGACAAATAAGATTAATAAAACGTTATACCCCTAATATAACCATACTTTATGATGGCGATGCTGCAGGAATCAAAGCTTCGTTTAGAGGTATTGATATGATAGTAAAAGCTGGAATGAATGTTAGAGTTATTTTATTCCCCGATGGCCAAGACCCCGATTCTTATGCAAAGAATCATAGTGCCGACGAGCTAACATCTTTTTTGGAGAGCAATGCTAAGAATTTCATTAATTTCAAATCCGAATTATTAAGCAAAGAAGCAGAAGGCGATCCTTTAAAGAAAGCCAATGTAGTACGACAAATTGTTGAAACCATTGCTTTGGTTCCTGAGCAGCTAAACAGGATTTTCTTTATTCGCGAAACCTCTGAACTGCTGAATGTAAAGGAAGAAGTTCTTACAAATGAAGTTGCAAAAATACTCCGAAAAGAACATTCTAAAAAACAAGAGAAGTATAATAGAGACAAGCAACAATCTGGCATTGGAACAAGCTCTTCGCCAGGAATGGGAGATGAGCCACCAGCAGATTTCTTTAACGAGGAAGCGGCAATTGGAGAAAGTCCAGAGCCACAAATTATAACTGTAGAGGAAAGAAATAGGCCCTATGAGCTCGAAATAATAAGAATGCTACTAAACTTTGGTGAAATAGTATTTAACCCAGAGATTGCAAGAATAGAAGATGACCCTTCGGCTGCGCTCAGTGCAAAGGACCCTTCAGCTACGCTCAGTGCAAGTGAAGAGAGTGATATTTCGGTAATAGAATTTATTATTGGCGATTTGCTAGAAGATGAAATTGAACTTGAAGATGTGGTTTTTAACTCAATTTACAAGGAGTATGCTACTGCTTACGAAGATAATCGACTACTAAAATCCAGTTTTTTTGTAAACCATGAGAATGATGAAATAAGAAAAGTAGCTGGAGATTTACTCTCTGAGAATTATACTTTAAGTCCAATATGGTTCGACAAGCATCAAATATCCATAACTGCCGAAAACGACCAAGAAGTTGTTGCACGGGCATGCTACGAATGTATCTATAGTTTGAAAGTTCGCAAGATAAGTGAGATGAAGAAAAAGCTGCTAACCAAATTTTCAGAAAAAGAGCTATCTACCGAAGAGCAAAATGATATAATGGTAGAATACCGCAAATTCGACATTATGCAAAACAAGCTTAACCAAGGAATGGGACGACTTATTGGAGGAAAGAATTAAGGTAATTAATTATTTAATGGTTTAATGGTTTAATGGTATAATTATTTAATGGTATAATGGTATAATTAATTCATTGTATAATTAATCCATTGTATAATTAATCCATTGTATAATTACCAGTTGTTACTTTTATTTATATTAATTATTACTATTTGTATTATTATTTTGATTAGTTTTGTGACAATATTAAAATTAAAAATGTAAAAGCTCCCATTAGTAGATATAGTTTTTATATTTCCGTTTATAAACGACAATAAACGATAATAAATGGAAGGTCATTATATTCACTCGTTATGGGCAATTAGACAAAGAAACAGAAAATGACAAAAGCTACCGACTTTATCGGAAATTATATAAGTGTCATAAATATGTTTCAGAGAATAAATGTTCACAAACGGTCGGAATTAACGCCGAAACAGCGACCAGAAATTTAATTATAATCTGAAAGTAGGCAAATAATTATAAAATTATGTACACATTTAAAAGAATGACAAGTTTAGTATTAGTGTTTTTTGTGCTAAATTTAGTAACTTCATGTAAAAAAGAAGAAGTTAAACAATTAAATCGATCTGTTGAAAATACTGAAAGTAGTAATGAAGTAGACAAGCCTATTGCACCATGGCTAGTATATTTAGCTGCTGCCGTAATAATTAAAGTAGTTGTTGAGTTAGCAGAGGGGCAATATGAAATGTCATCTATAACGCATCCTGATGGCACTATAATAACAACAGCAGGATGTTATGGTATAGGAAGCTGTGCCATTCCTGGTACGATAAATAACAATGGAGGAGAAGGAGATGGTCAGCCATTATCAAGTGAGGAAATAGATTTTGATTTTGAGGTTTCTCAAAAAATTGATGGCGAGTATATTAAATTAGATGATGGTAGAATAATTTTTACAATCAAACCAAATAGTGATGGTTATAACGATTTCTTTTATTCAGATGAAATTTCCATTTCAAAACCTTATGTAATAGACAACCCGGTATTTATATCGCTAATGGAATTGGAAAGTGGAAATAGTATTGTTGTTTCAGGTAACTATGCAGTTCAAACGGATAGTGACGGACAGAAATATATAGTTGTTCAATAAGTTTGTTATCAGGGCGTTTCAAATGCGCCCTGATATTTTATGCCTAAAATTAGTGATAATGAAGAAATTATTTTTATTAGTATCATTTACAGCTGTTTTTGCAATTATATTATCTTGTCAATATAATGATGAAAAGAAGAATTTAGCTAAAGAACGTTTAAAAATCAACAAAGAGGATTTTAAGAAATATATTAAAGAAAAGCCTTATACTATTCTATATTTTTGGGTTTCTTGGTGTGGTTTTTCTCAAGCAGGCTTAATAAATGATTATTCAAAAAACTATCAATATATAAACAATGACACAGTTCAATCTTTATTAATTGTAGCAAGTGATACAAATTCGATAAATAGCTTTATGGCAAAGAATAATATAAAAGTACCTTATAAATGCCTACATGAAGGAAGCTACTTGCCTTTAATAAGAAATATCACTGACGGTAAAAATAAAGAACAGTTTATCAATGACATGTTCAATTACAAAGGTATTATTTCTGGATTTCCAACCGTATTATTAGTTGATAGTTCATTCAATGGTCTTATGGAATCAGATAAAACAAAAGATGCAGTACGAATTTACCGCTATTTTGAAAAAAATAAAAACATTAACTCTAATGGAGAAAAATTAGATAAAACTAAAAAGCCCATAACAAAGGCTCATAAATAATTGCCGAAATAGTCGTAAAATCAAGTATATAGCTCGTATTAAAATATAAAGTAACTTGAAAAATCATTGCTTCGAAATCGGCAACTATTCATAGCCAAACCGTTGAACTAAACCGCTTTCAGCGGTAATTTGCAATACAAGAAATAGTAGGTATTTTTAGAGTTTATTAACTTTAAAATATATCTATCATGAAATTACCAAGTTTACCAATTCTT
>QMPB01000374.1 GCA_003648395.1 Bacteroidota bacterium | reverse complement strand
TATGATGCAGTACGTTCTTCTATTGCTAGAAAGTTAGGAATTAAAGCAGCAGGAATGGTCAATACAGATAGATACGTTGATGGTGTTGTTGAAATGATGTTAGACGCAACACAGAACTACAAAAAAACAGTAGATGTAGATAGATTGTTTGCATGGCATTCAGCACTTTTTCCAACAGGTAGAAGTGGAATGTATAAGATAGATACTGCTTGCTATAGAAAGGGTGAAATGCAAATTGTTTCAGGAGCAATGGGAAAAGAGAGAGTTCATTATCAGGCTCCCTCTCCTAAAATTGTAAAAGATGAGATGGATGTTTTTATTAGTTGGTTTAATGCTGATACAGAAATAGATATGGTAATAAAATCTGCTATATCTCATTTTTGGTTTATTATAATTCATCCTTTTGACGATGGAAATGGACGTATTGCAAGGGCAATTTCAGATTTATTGCTTGCTCGTGCTGATGAAAGTTCACAAAGGTTTTATAGTTTATCGAGCCAAATACTAATAGAAAAAAAGGATTATTATAATGTTTTACAAAGAGTTCAGTATAGTGATGGCAATATTACGGAGTGGCTAAATTGGTTTTTAAATTGTCTTTATAGAGCATTGCAGAATACTGAAATAACCATAGAAAAAGTTCTTTTTAAAACAGAATTTTGGGATAAACATAAAGATACCGTACTGAATAGTCGCCAAAGGATGATGCTAAATAAACTATTTGATGGTTTTGAAGGAAAGCTTAAATCATCAAAATGGGCAAAAATAACAAAATGTTCTTCGGATACTGCATTACGAGACATTAAGGATTTAATGGATAAGAGTATTCTAAGGCAAGAGAAGTCGGGAGGTAGAAGTACAAATTATGAATTAATAAGAGAGTAATAATCGTTTTATGAAGAAAACATTCCTAGCAATCAGAATTCCGGTAACAATAGAAATAGAATCATATCTTACGGATTATAAACGGGATTTTGAATTTGTAGACATGAGATGGAATGAAGCTAAGTATTTGCATCTTACTTTGAAGTATTTTGGACCCACAAGTGAGAAACGTATTAAAAGAATACAAAGGGTATTGAGTGAGTTATTAAAAGAAGAGAAGAGTTTTGAAATAAATATTGTAAAACTTGGTGTTTTTGGAAGTAGGTATGCACCAAAAGTTATATGGTGGGGAATTGATGAGGAAGAATTATTAAAGGAATTATTTACTAAGATAGAAATAGAGCTAAGCAAAATAGGAATTTATGCAGACCGACAAAACTTTGTTCCCCATATTACTCTTGGCAGAATAGAATATATTGTTAGTAAACCGTTTTTTCAAAGATTAATGCAGAAGCACAAAAAAGTGGAAGAAATAAATGTTAAAGTTGATTCAATAGTCTTGTTGGAAAGTAAAAGAGTAGGGGATGGGGTTGAATATAATGAGTTGGTGAAATTTGAAATATAATATTGATTTTTTGTAATTTTGAAGACGTAAATTAGAATAATATGATAATGAAGAACATAATAATAGTATTGGGTGTATTAATATTTGCTTTGTTAATTGGTTGTGGCAATTCTAAAAAAGAACAATACCAAAAGTTGGTAAAACCACATAAGGAAATTTTAAAGGAAAGTAGTCATTATATTTACTATCTGCCAAAGGAAAGCTCTCAATTAAAAGGCATAATAATAGTGATGGATCCCCATTCTAAGCCAAGGCTAGTGGTAGATTCTTTGCACGATTTTGCAGATGCTAATTCATTGGCTATTTTAGGATTGAAAGATATTAAAAATGGTATTTCTAATTATCAAGATATTATAAAGAGGGACTTGGGGCATTTTCGTAAATTTAAAAAATTAAAGCCGCAAAAAATTTATTTGGTTGGTTTCTCAGGAGCTGCACGCATGGCTCTGCTGTATGCTAATAGAAATAAAATAGACGGTTTGGTGCTAGTGGGAGCGGGAGCTAATAGACAATCGCAAATGCCTTTTCCAACAGTTTTAGTTGCTGGCACAAGAGATTTCAATTTCTTAGAACAATATTATTCTCCTAAGGATAAAAAATCGTTTGAGAGAAATAGAATAGCTATTCATTATAGAGGCAAACACCAATGGCCACCAATAAATGTATTGGAAGACGCTATTGTATTTGCAATAAGTAGGGGACATATTGATAATGATGATTTGGCAAAGAAATATGAGGAGAAATCAAAGAAATATCTTAAAGAGGGAAATATTTATTTGTCAGTAAAAGCTATGGAAACAGCTTATAAGCTTAGTATTAATGAGAATATTGGATCAAGAAAAAAGGAGTTTATTAAACTGATTTCTCAAAAGAAAGTGGCAAGATATTTTACCAAACTTGATAAGTATATTAAGGAAGAGTACGGTAGATATCAGGAGATGTCAAATTACTTAAAAAATAAAGATATTAAATGGTGGACAAATCAGATAAACTATTATGACAGTAAGGCCGCAAGTAAAAAGAATTTGATTGCTGCTGATAGTTATGCTAGAACAAAGGCATATTTAGGAATTCTTGTATATTCTAGGTTAAACGCTACTATTGCGGGTAGAGGACAGTATAGTTTAATACCAAAATATTTTGCAATTTATGAAATTATAGCACCACAAAACCCAGATTATTACTTCTTTAAGGGGGTATATGCATATACACAGGGTTCTGAATCTGATGCTTTGAAATATATTGAGAAAGCTAAAGAATATGGCTTTACAAATGATGTGAAGATTAGTAAATATTTCCCTAGAGAGTTTGTAGAGAAATTATAGAATAATAATATTTATGCAAACTAAAACAGAAGCTATAGTTTTAAAAGCCTTTAAATATTCGGAAACGAGTATTATTGCGAAAATATATACTAAGGAATTTGGTTTGCTATCGTTTATGGTGCATGGTGTGAGAAAGAAAAAATCTAAATTTTCAGCATCGTTTTTCCAACCCTTACAGATATTAAATTTAGAAATAAAATATAAAACAAAATCTAATTTACACGCAATACAAGATTTATCTTTATCAGAAGGTATTCAAAGTATTTACTCTAATATTATTAAATCATCTATTGCTTTTTTTCTTGCTGAAGTGATTTCTAAAACAGTAAGAGAAGAGGAAACCAATGACAAGTTGTTTTATTTTCTGCAAAATAGTATAGTGTTTCTTGAGGAAGCAGATGAAGGTTCTATTTCAAATTTTCATATTATATTCTTAATTTCATTAAGCAAACATCTAGGGTTTTATCCTAAATATTCTGACAATAAATATTTTAATATCTATACTGGTGGTTTTGAGAACACCTATAATTCTCAATATTGTTTTGATGAAAAAGAATCACAATATTTTGGACAGTTAATGAAATTAAATTATTCAAATAGTCAAGAGTTAAGATTAAGCAAAGAAGAGAGAAAAGAAATATTATCAGGAATATTACGCTTTTATCATATTCATTTACCAGAAATGGGTGAGATTAAGAGTCTAGAAGTATTGGAAGTTATTTTTCAATAAACTTATTCAACTCTTTCTTCATTAATTCAAAGAAAGGATTATATCTAATTCTATCAATATCTTCGGAGGTAATTAGTAATACTTGACGTTCGCCATGAATTTGAAGTTTGTTTAGGAAAGATTCTTTACCATAAAGTTTGTTATTGGGAGCAATTGGTACGCAAATATGTGATATTGCATAATAGTTATCAGGCCATTTTACAGTAATAGTATCAGAAAAAATCTCATCACCATAATTTCCATTAACGAGGGGAAATATTCCAACCTCAGGAATATGATTATTTCCTAAGCTATCTGTTTTATTGGTAATTATATGAATACTGAAATCATTATTTTTCTCTAGATTAATGTTTTTAGGACTATTATTAATAACACTATTTCTCATGAAAGGATCATATTTATGATTTACATCAAAAATTACTAATAAATCGTCAACATCTCCTACTGTTGAATATAAATCAACCAAGTCATCAATATTAACAGTTGCATCTACCCAAGATTCAAAAGAAATAAAAGAAGGTAATTTTGAAGCAAGATTTTTCTCTTTTATTTTTTCAGAAATTATCTTGTTTTCTTCGCAAAGTAAAAAAACTTGTCTCCCCGCATTCTTTGTAAACGACATATATTTGGCAGGGTCGTATTCTGGTAAAATATCTAGCCAAGCAAATTTCTTAAAATAATTTATCCAGCTAAGGCTTTTATGCCATGCACCTATTACTCCCAATTCACTTACTCCTGCTGCTGGAGAAAAGAGAAATACTTTCTCAGGCATTTCCAAACTGTTATCAGTGGCAGCCTTTAAACAGTAATGAATACTTAATGAACCACCTGTTGAAAAGCCACCCATTGAAACAGGAATATTATTTCTAGACTTTGCTAATTCGCTAGCTGTTTTCATTGACCATTCAACGGCTTTATACCAATCTTGCCAAGTTACATTAAGCAATCCGCTTGGTAAAGTACCATGACCAGGCATTCTCAATCCAAAAACATAATATCCTTTTTTAAGAAAATACTGACCTAAATTATATATATGATAAGGCGAATCAGAAAGTCCATGAGTAAGAACAATAATTCCTTTGGTGTTGTTTTTTCCTGGGTCAAGAATAAATGATGCATTATAGTTATTTCCATCTCTTAAGGGATAACTAATTCCTTTTGGATTGTATTTATTAAAGTTTCCTAGTTTGGACGTTTCTATTTTCTGGAAGTTAGTTTTAATATATTCTTGGTCGGCTTTTACAAATTCCTTAAAACTAGAATAGCTATTATTTAGTAGCAACTCAGGCTCAGGCTTGATAGTATTCCATGCCATTAAATCGGCTTGTTTAATAGAACTAAATGCTCTAAAAAGAATAATACTAATTACAATAATAAGTAATACAAGAACGGTTTTGATAAGGAATTTCACTAGTTTCATAATTAAGAGATTTTAGATAACAAAGTTATAGAAATTTTCTAACACCAGATCTTTCGGACTCCTCTATAACACATTCTTCAATTTTGATTTTTAAGTCATCGTAATAACCTGCTGTTGCAAGAGCAATTTTTCCTTGCTTGTCTATTACATAAATTGTTGGATAGGACTTAACTTGATATTGATTTTTTATTTTTTTAGAACAAATAGTAACTATATCAGAATATTCCCCCTTTTTAATATATCTATTTATCTTACGTTCTCTTGTAATGGGGTTCATTCCAATGATAATAAATTTATTTTTACCTAATTTCTCTTCAAGAGTTTTAATATCTCTATAAGCTTTAACACAAGGACTACAGCCTACATACCAAAAGTCAAGGATTACAATTTTACCTTTATAATCGGAAAGGCGAATACTATCACCAGAAGCTGTTATTAAGCTGAAATTAGGCGCAATACCATCCTTCTG
>QMPB01000373.1 GCA_003648395.1 Bacteroidota bacterium | reverse complement strand
CTTTAATATCCTCCTGTTTTTTACTTAGCAAACGCGCCAAATACATAATAAGAGCAAGTTTTGCCAGGTCTGAAGTCTGACAGCTTAAGTTTATCCCAGGAATATACAACCACCTACTAGCTTCGTTAAGACTTGTGCCTGACACCAACGTCAATAACAACAATGGCACTGCTAAGAAAATCAATATCTGTGATAATCTAGAATAGTATTTATAATTTACCAAATGAGCTAAAAACATAATTAGCAAGCCAAAAAACATAAGGCTACCATGTTTTAAGAAGTAGTAAAAAGTATTTCCCCCATGATATTTGTATGCCAACGATCCTGTTGAACTCCATACTACAAGTAAGGACAAAACAGAAAGTATAGCCACAATTACCCATATAACTTTATCGCCATAAAGGTTATCCGAAAACTTTTTTCTAACTTCTTTAGCTGTACTCATGACTTATAAATCTTGAACTGCTCTTTTAAACCTATCTCCTCTATCTTCATAACTCTCAAATAAATCGAAACTAGCACAAGCTGGCGACAATAACACCACATCACCAGGCTCTCCCAAATAGAAAGAACTTAATGTTGCATCATCAGCTGTCATTGTTTCAATAATATTAGAAATATATGGACTAAAAGTGTCAATAATTTTAGAATTATCGACTCCCAAGCAAATAATAGCCTTAACTTTATCTTGTACTAGTGGAATTAAAGAAGAATAATCATTCCCTTTGTCTTGTCCACCCATAATCCAGATAACTGGCTTTGTCATTGACTCAAGTGCATACCATGCAGAATTTACATTTGTGGCTTTACTATCGTTAATAAAGTTAATACCCCTAACAGTAGCAACTTTCTCAAGACGATGTGGTATTCCTTGAAAATCAGATAAGCAATTTTTGATGCTTTCTTTTCTAATTTCTACTAAACGTGCAGCAACTCCACCTGCCATAGTGTTGTAAGCATTTGCTCTACCTTGTAATGCTAGTTTTTCAATATCCATAATAAATTGGTCTGTATTAGTTTGAAAATAAATTTTATTGTCTTTTATATAAGCTCCTTCAGAGCTAATTTCTTTTTCGTGTGAGAATGGCAATAGTTTGGACTCAATATCCATTTTCGCCATTAGAGTTTCAATAACCTTATCATCAGCATTGTAAACAAATGCATCAGCAGAAGTTTGGTTCATACAAATCTTCATTTTAGAAGCTGCATACAAATCAAAATCGTAATTATATCTATCAAGATGATCTGGGGTAATATTCAGAAGAATAGCTATATCAGCTTTAAAATCGAACATAGAATCAAGTTGAAAACTACTTATTTCTAGTACGAAATAGTCATATTTTGATTCCAAGATTTTACGAGCAAAACTCACTCCTATATTCCCTGCAAGAGCAACATTTAAGCCTCCTGCTTTCATCATTTCGTAAGTAAGTGTTGCAGTTGTAGTTTTCCCATTACTACCAGTAATTGCAGTTATATGGGCATCGGTATATCTTGATGCAAATTCTATTTCTGAAATAATTGAAATATTCTTCTCTCTAACTTTTTCAAGAATAGGAATATTCAAAGGAATACCTGGGCTAACAATTACCTCATCAGCCATAAGAATTCTAGAATCGCTATGTTCCTCAGCTTCAAAAGCTATTTGATTCATTATCATCTCCATGACATACTCAGATTTTATCTCCGCATTATCAGAAACCCAAACATCGTAGCCCATTTTCTTAGCTAGTAAAGCCGCGCCGACACCACTTTCACCACCACCAATAATGGTAACATTTTTATTAGCTCTATATTTACTTGCGTCAGCCATTTTATCTAAGTTTTAGAGTTACAATGGTTAATACTGCAAGCATTATTGCTACAATGAAAAATCTTTGAACAATTTTTGCTTCATGATATCCTTTCTTCTGAAAATGATGATGCAATGGTGACATTAAGAATACTCGTTTGCCTTCACCATATTTTTTCTTGGTATATTTAAAATAACCAACCTGAATTATTACTGAAAGATTCTCTACCAAGAATACTCCGCACAACAGTGGTATTAATAATTCTTTACGAATAATAATGGCAAAAACAGCTATAATTCCACCAAGTGCCAAACTTCCCGTATCACCCATAAATACTTGTGCTGGATAAGAGTTATACCAAAGAAAACCTATAGAAGCACCAATAAACGCACTCATAAATATTGCTAGTTCACCAGTATTTGGTATGTACATTATATTGAGGTAATCGGCAAAAATAAAGTTACCAGACACCCATGCCAATACTCCAAGAGTTGCTGCTATTACTGCCGATGTACTAGTTGCCAAACCATCTAAACCATCTGTGAGATTTGCTCCATTAGAGACTGCTGTAATAATTATTATTACCAATGGAATAAAAATTATCCAAGTATAATTTGCAAAATCATCTCCCATCCATGTAAGAAGAGAGGAATAGTCAAATTGATTATTTTTTACAAAAGGAATTGTTGTTTTGAAAGACCTTTCCTCTTCTTGCTTGAATATATCGTTAGATTCTACTTTACAATTTCCATTCTGACGAAGTTCGGTACGAGCTTTCTGATCAAGCTTTTCACGAATTACTACATCTTTATTCAAATACATTGTTAATCCCACTATTAAGCCTAGACCTACTTGACCCACTATTTTAAATTTACCTGCAAGACCTTCTTTATTCTTCTTAAACACCTTAATATAATCATCAAGGAAACCAATAGCGCCAAGCCATACAGTAGTAATAAGCATTAATATTATATAAATATTATCTAGCTTAGCAAACAATAAAGTTGGAATTAGGATAGCTGCAAGAATAATAATTCCACCCATAGTTGGTGTTCCTTGTTTCTCAATTTGGCCTTGAAGTCCAAGATCACGAACAGTCTCACCAACTTGCTGTTTTTGTAGGAATTTTATTAAGCTTTTTCCAAATATTAATGAAATAAGCAAAGATGTGAAAACGGCCATTGCGGCACGGAAAGAGATGTATTGAAACACTCCAGCCCCAGGCACATCTAATTGGTTTAAATAATCGAATAAATAATACAGCATAACTCTAGATTATATTTATTAATTGACTAATTATCTCTTTATCATCAAAATGATGTCTAACACCATTTATCTCTTGGTATTTCTCATGACCTTTACCTGCAACAAGCACTACATCACCATCTTGCGCAATAGCAAAAGCAGTTTTTATAGCTTCTTCACGTTTCGAGATTCTTAGAGTAGTTCTCTTTTTGTCCACAGGCACACCAGCTTCCATATCATCAAGAATAGTCTCAGGATTTTCTGTTCGTGGATTGTCAGAAGTAAGAATCAGTCTATTTGAATTTTCAGCAGCAATAAGTGCCATTTCAGGTCTTTTAGATTTATCTCTATCGCCACCTGCACCCACAACAGTTATCAACTGAGCAGAGCCATCAAGAATTTCGTTGATAGTACTTAGCACATTAGAAAGCGCATCAGGAGTGTGAGCATAATCAACTATTGCTCTGATTTTAGAATCACCACTCACAAACTCAAATCTCCCTTCGGCAGTTTTTATTTCGCTTAAAATTTGTAACACTTCCCACTCATCAGCGCCTAGCTCCATAGCTGTTGCATAAACACTCAACAGATTATAAACATTAAATTTTCCCACCAATGGCACCCAAATTTCTTTCTTATTTACTTCCAAATGCAAACCTGAAAATGAGTTCTCAATCAAGCGTATTCTATAATCAGCCATAGACTTCAAAGCGTAAGTTTTTTTCTCTGCTTTAGTATTCTGTAGCATTAGTATTCCATTCTTATCATCAGTATTTACCAATGCAAATGCATCGGAAGTAAGATTATCGAAGAATAACTTTTTGGCTTTTATATATTCCTTAAATGTTTTATGAAAATCAAGATGATCGTGTGTAATATTTGAGAATATAGCTCCCTTAAAATGAAGCCCACTTATTCGTTTTTGCACTATTGCATGAGAACTAACTTCCATAAAGCAATATTCACACCCCACATCAACCATCTCCAATAAAAGCTCATTCAACTGAATAGCGTCAGGGGTAGTATGAGTTGATTTTATTACTCTATCATCAATTTTATTACTTACAGTAGAAAGCAATCCAACATGATACCCTAAGTCTCGGAAGAGGTTAAACAGCATAGTAACTGTTGAAGTTTTACCATTTGTACCAGTAATACCAACTAGCTTTAGTTTTGCAGAAGGGTTATCAAAAAAATTGGAAGCAAGAATCCCCAATGCTTGAGAAGAATCAGCTACTTTTATATATGTAGTATCTGTTTGTATATTAGCAGGTATCTTCTGACAAACAATTACAGAAGCACCTTTCTCAATACAAGAATCAATAAACTTATGGCCATCTACTTGAGTTCCATCAACTGCAATAAACATATCATTCTGCTCCACTATTCTAGAATCGAATTGAAGATTGTTTATTAAAACACTATCGTCTCCTATAAGTTCTAAAACCTCAACTCCTTTTAATATGTTTTTAAGACTCCTCATTAAATCTTCAATTTTATTGTTATCAAACTACCTTTATTGATTTTCACTCCTGCTGCAATTGATTGCTCCACAACTTTACCAACACCTTCAACTTTTACCTTTAAACCCATTTCTTCGAGCATATACACAGCATCTTTTGCCGACATATATTTTACATTCGGCATTAGCCCATATTGTATTTTTCTTTTGTAAAGTGATAGGCTATCTGCCTGAGCCTTCGCATAAACAAATGCAGCATTTTCAACATCAGAAACAATCTTAAAACTCAGTTCATCATATATTTTATTCACATCGTAATAAGCACCAACTTTAGAATTAGGCGCTTGATATACAGTATCTTCTTTATGCGGAATTTGAATATCCAAATCAGTAGCATATATTTTATCAGCAATATCCTTAAATACTGGAACAGCGACAGAACTAGCATAATACAAACCTCTATTAGGATTATTGATAACAACTATGCAAGAGTATTTTGGATTGTCAGCAGGGAAATAGCCTACAAAAGAAGCACTATAATTGCGCTTATTATAGCTTTTTTTCTTAAATATTTGCGCTGTTCCTGTCTTACCAGCTATTGGATATGGCGAATGCTTCAGAGCAGTTGCAGTTCCATTCTGCACAACACCTTCTAACATCTTTTGAACTTGCTTAATAGTAGATTGGCTGCTTATCTTTGGGTTCAATACCTGAGGTTCAAATTCTTTCTTCAAAACACCAGTTTTACGAAGCTCTTTAACAAATGAAGGCTTTACCATTTTACCATCGTTAGCAACAGCATTATAGAATGTAAGCACCTGCATTGGAGTGAGTTTCAACTCATATCCTATGGACATCCAAGGCAAAGAAAGCTTAGACCAAGTTTTATCCTCAGGGGTTTTAATATATGGCTT
>QMPB01000372.1 GCA_003648395.1 Bacteroidota bacterium | reverse complement strand
GGAGGAAAAGCTAGGGGTTTAGCATTCATTGATTTATTATTAAAACAGAATAAATTCCATCATAAATATCCTGGTGTATTTGTTACCATACCAAAAACTGTTGTAATTAGTACAGAGATATTTGATGAGTTTATGGACTCTAATAATCTTTACGATATTGCTCTTTCAAATACTGATGATGAAGAAATTCTTAAGCACTTCATTAAATCATCATTACCATTATCGCTGCTTCAAGATTTAGAGAAGTATTTGTCAATAGTAGAAAAGCCTATTGCCATCAGATCCTCAAGCTTATTAGAAGACTCACACTATCAGCCATTTGCTGGCATATACAGTACTTTTATGCTGCCCTTAACAGACGGAAAATCGAAAAACCTTAAAAAACTATCTGAGGCTATCAAAAGTGTATATGCTTCTGTATATTTCAAGGCAAGTAAGTCGTATATGTCTGCAACCCACAATGTTATTGATGAGGAGAAAATGGCAATTGTACTGCAAGAAGTATGCGGTACAACATATAATGAAGGCTTCTATATGCCAAGTTTTGCTGGAGTAACTCGTTCTGTCAATTTTTACCCTATTGGCGACGAAATAGCAAGCGATGGAATAGTAGAAATAGCATTAGGTCTTGGTAAACATATAGTTGATGGAGGTGGTAACAATCTAAGATTTTCACCAAAAAACTCTGCCAAAACCCTTCAACTTTCAACACCTAGTTTGGCCTTGAGTAGTACTCAGAAGCACTTTTTTGCACTTGACCTGAAACAAGAGGAATTTAAACCTTCAATAAATGATGGTATTAATATTATTAGAATGTCTATCCGTCAGCTACCTTCGGATCCTTCTATGCGAATGATGCTTTCAACTTATGATTTTCATTCTAAGATGATAAGAGACTCTATTGATGAGCAAGGTAAAAAGATAATTACTTTCTCTCATATTCTAAAATACAATAAATTTCCTCTAAATCAGATAATAACTGATATTCTTAAAATAGGTCAAGAAGCAATGGGTAACCCCATTGAAATTGAATTTGCTGTAAACTTAAATAAGAGTGCAAATAATGAGTTTACATTTAATCTTCTTCAGATTAGACCAATAGTTGAAAGTTCTGATAGTAAAATCGTTAACATAAATGATGATATTGATGAGAATGCAATTATTTATTCGGATTCTTCTTTAGGAAATGGAATATATAGAGGAGTTAGAGATATTGTTTATATCAAGCCGGAAACTTTTAATGCCGCAAACAATTTAAAGATACCACCTCTTTTGGACAACCTAAATGAAAAATATAAAAAAGAAAACAAGAATTATATTTTAATTGGTCCTGGACGATGGGGTTCTTCAGACTATTGGCTAGGAATCCCAATTATTTGGCCTAATATATCTCAGTCTAAAATTATTATTGAATCTGGCCTTTCTAATTACAGAATTGACCCTAGTCAAGGCACACACTTCTTCCAAAATCTAACTTCATTTAATGTTGGTTACTTAACTGTTAACCCATATATAAAACAAGGAGTTCTTGATTACGAATATTTGAATAAACAGCCAGCTCATTATGAAGATGAGTTTATTAGAGTGGTACGATTCAAAAAAGATTTATCGATCAAGCTTGATGGTAGAAATGGAAAGGCAGTGGTTTATAAACCAGAAAAATAAAGAGTTTCTATAATTGCTTAGAACATAGACAATAGCAACATGAAGTACTATTACCGTGATAAATATCATAATTAAACAGCAATTATAAAATGTAAATTTGCGATATAATAATGTTTTTCATTTTTTGTTTTTAGGACGCTTCATTTGGGATTTGAAGCGTCCTTTTCTTTTACACTAATAGATACTGCAATAAAAAGCAAAAGCTGCATTGCCTAGGTTTGGCTGCAGCTTTTGCAAGGACTCAGACATATCACGTCATTAAATCATAGCCAAAGCTTGATCTAAATCTGCGATAATATCTTCAACATCTTCTATACCTACAGCAAATCTAACTAAACCATCAGTAATATGTGCTTCTTCTCTTTGTTCTTTTGGAATTTTTGAGTGAGTCATTGATGCAGGATGTTGTATAAGTGTTTCAACACCTCCCAATGAAACTGCTAATAAAGCTAAATGCACATTATCCATTAATACTTTTCCTGCTTTAAGTCCACCTTTTACCTCAAAACTAATCATAGTGCCAGGACCAGACATTTGTTTCTTAGCAAGCTCGTACTGAGGATGAGATTTAAGACCTGGGTATTTTACCCATGCTACTTTAGGATGAGCCTCAAGATAATCAGCTACTTTAACAGCATTCTCTTGTGCTCTATCAATACGAATTCCTAAAGTCTTAAGACCTCTAATAACTAAATATGCTTGATGTGGATCCATATTGCTACCAATATTTACCATTGCACCTCTTATAGCAGCATAATATTCTTCTGTACGAGTTATAACCATACCTGCAACTACATCTGCATGACCATTAATAAACTTAGTCATAGAATGAAGTACAATATCAACACCCATCTCAAATGGTTTCTGTAAATATGGTGAGCTGAAAGTATTGTCAATACATACAGGAATACCTTTTTCGTGAGCTATTTTTACTACTGCTTCAATATCTGTAATTCCAATAGTTGGATTAGCAGGAGTTTCAATATAAACAAGCTTTGTATTATCTTGAATAGCATTCTTAACATTCTCAGGATCTGTTGCATCAATATAAGTAGATTCAGCACCAAATTTCTTAAATAATGTTTCCATTACAACACGAGATGGACCATAAACTGCATTGTGACTAACAATATGATCTCCAGCACCTAAAAGTGCAAAATAAACTGCCGTAACTGCTCCCATTCCTGAACCACAAGCAACTCCTCTATAACCACCTTCAAGGTCAGCAACTGCTGTTTCCAAAGAATTAATGGTTGGATTTCCTATTCTAGTATAAATATAACCGTCATCTTCGCCAGCAAAACATGCTGCTCCATGATCGGAATCACGAAATGAAAAGGTTGACGTTTGATAAATTGGAACTGTTGCACTGCCAAATTCATCATTGATTGCTCCTGAGTGAATTAGCTTTGAATTAAAGCCTAAATTTTTTGTGTCCATATTGTTCGTTATTTGCTACTCATATTTACGAGTAATTCGTTATTTAATAAAAATTAAGTCTTCTTTTAATGAAGGTTGACAAAAGTAATATATTAATTGATTTAAGCAATTCTAAATTAGTTACAAATTAGGATTTGCTATTAAAATATTTTTGTAACTTTGATTCACATTAAAACGAAGAATTATGTTATCAATTGGAGATAAAGTAAAAGTACATTATACAGGAAAATATTCTGATGGAAAGGTGTTTGATTCCACAGCTGCAAAAGAACCTATAGAGTTTACCATTGGCGATGAGATGATGATTTCTGGCTTCGAGAAAGCTGTGATGACAATGAGTGAAGGTGATAGACTTACTGTAAAACTAAAGGCTAGTGAAGCTTATGGAGAAATTGATACTGATTTATTTGTTGAAGTAAATAGAGCTGATGTATTTGGAGACAAGAAGATTAAAAAAGGAGATTCCATACAAGCACCAACTGATGATGGTGTGATGATGTTCAAAGTTCATAAAGTAAATGATAAAACTGTAATTCTTGATGGAAACTCAGAATTAGCAGGAAAGAATCTAATATTTGATATTGAACTAATAAATGTAATAAAAGAATCTGGCGAATTTGGAAGTTTTGAAGATGAGTTTAATGAAGGTTCTGAGTTTGATATTGATGAGGAATTTGATGTTGGGGAGTTGTGAGTTAATTAAGAATTAAGAATTAATAATTAAGAATTAAGAATTTACCATTTTCAGTCTTCCATTTTATGGTTGGAGCAATGGTTGAAAAGGAAGGTTTCTAGCACTTAGTTTCCAATAATCCTAACTTCCACTCTCCTATTTTTTTCCATTTGAGCTTTAGTTATAGCATCGGGGTAAATCATTTGAGAATAGCCAAATCCTCTATATTCAAGTCGATTTCTATCAATTCCTCTTTTAATCAAATAATCATATACTGCCTTTGCTCTATCAACTGATAGCTTATTATAGTACTCTTCAGAATGTTTATGAATACTTCCATTGGGTAAGTTAACATGACCTTGAATCTGAATTCTTAATTTTGGGTTACTCTTTAATGTATAATATAGTTTCCGTAATGCCTTCTGAGAGCCAGCAGCAAAACTTGGTGTTCCTCCAATAAAAAAAACCTTATCAAGATTAAAGGATGAACCAACTTTTATACTTTTTAATTCGATAGTCCTTGCTATAAAAGAGTCTTTCGCTATTGGTCTAAAACTAATTTTACCATTCAAATAGTCTTCTTTCTCTGAATATACTTCATAATACACTCCTCTAGTTAATGAAACACTTACATTAGAATCTTGTGTTTGTAAAATTGTATCCTTATTATATTTTTCATCAAAGCTTAATACTGTAATGTTTGCTACAACTGGTTTTCTTGTATCAATATCTATAACATTAATACTAAGTTCTCTATATTTCTTTTTAGCTACTTTAATCTTTTCTTCTACCACATAATTAAATACTATTCTATGCCCTCCTGTTCCTCCATAAACATTATCTAGAACTAAATAATACTTCATACCTTTTTTAACATTAACTATTTTGCTATAATTATTGCCTTTACCTTCGTGTACATAATCTGATGTACCTTTTACATTTAAACCAGTTACTCCATAAAGCTCAGGTTTTGTTCTAGAAATATTTGACCTAATAGGCTTCAGAGTCTTATTCTTAATAGCTTCACAACAGTTACCTACATTACATTCAAACAATATAAAATCGTAATCATCAGTAGGTTTATTGGGCGTAATATTAAAGCTAAGTTTAGCATCATTCTCTGGAATAAAGCTATACCAAACAGTATTATGTTCTTTCTCAAAATAGAATAAATCACCTTTTTGCGATTTAATTTCCATAAGCAAACCTTTACCCTTTGGAGCAGTTGCATTAACTCTAGTTTTACCACTAATATCTATTGCATGAATGCAATCTGCATTGACACTCCTAACTTCAATATCTGTCTGAGCTACTGAAGCAAAAGAGATAAGTATTAAAAATGAAATAATATATTGTTTGATGCTAGTCATTGGATATATTAATTATTAACTAAGTTATTCTAACAATCTAGAATGCTATGCTTTATCACTGTTATATTTGTACTGCAAATGCATTTTACTGTGAGTATACACTATTCAAGATTAATTATTTTTAATCGCTTTTTTTCTAATTCAATAAGTTTATGTAGTTTTCTTTTTAACAATTCTTTTGATGGTAATTCAACTAAATATTCTGCTATTCTTATTCCCGAATCTTCAAGCTGCAATAATTCAATTTGCTCTTTTGAACCTTCAGTACACAAGATT
>QMPB01000371.1 GCA_003648395.1 Bacteroidota bacterium | reverse complement strand
GTGCAATATCAGCTGGTACATTTACTATACCAATAGTTGATGAAACTCTACTTGCCCCTCCATTTAATATATTCCTTAACCCATCATAATAAGAATCGTTCATTACTATTGGATTAGAAGTATCTATAAGCTTTTTAAGCTCATTCATAACTTCCTGAGTAAGCTTTTTAATAAGCTCATTTTGATCAATTTCCTGTATCATTTTATATCCTTTTTATATTTATTTAATTACTAAAATTAATTTCAAAAAACTTAATTTAATATAAATTAAATCTCTATATTTCTCCTCTTTCTACCTTCATAATTTTATTAACTCTTGGCCAATGTCTACCCCCTGCAAACCTTGTTTCTAACCATACTTTAACAATGTCAAATAGTTCAACATCACTATGTAACGGACCACCCAGAGTCAGAACATTAGCATTGTTATGTTCTCTACTATTAATTGCAGTTTTTACATCATAACAAAGTGCTGCCCTAATCCCCTTAACCTTATTACAAACCATTGAAGACCCAATACCTGCTCCATCTATCATTATACCTCTGTCATATTCGCCATTTGCAACTAGTCTTGCAACTTTTACGGCGAAATCAGGATAATCAACACTTTCTTTGCTATAAGTTCCAACATCTTTTAATCTGTAACCAAGGGTTTGTAAATATTTCTTTAACTTTTCCTTAGCTTCAAATCCACCATGATCCGAACCAATTACAATTCGTCTTACATTATCTTTTGTATTTTTATCATTTATATCATTATTTTCTTTAGAAATGGTACTTTCATAAAGTCCACTTACAACATTTTTAATAATCTCATTATCATTTAATTTTGGCACTCTTTAGCCCCTTTTTTCATCTCTTGTCTTTTATTATCTCATCAACAATGCCAACACTAATACTTCTTAATGGAGCCATTTTATCGTCAACTATCAGACGAGCTGAATTTCCTTCATCTATAACCAAAACCACATCTTCCGGTCCCGCTTGAACAGTATCAACTGCTATAAATGTTTTACCTTTAGGTTTATTATCAGGCCCTACTGGTTGTATTATGAGCAATTTATAATCACTATACTTGATATGTTTAAGTGTAGAAACTATATTACCCACTACTTTCCCCAATATCATACTAAACCTCGGTTTGTATAGAATCAACAATCCCCATGATTGTAGCATCTGAAGGATTGAACCAATTATCCAAACCTAATGCTGCTTCTCTTCCACCTTCAAAAAATACTATATCTCCAGGGCCAGCCTGTACAGTATCACAAGCAACGATAGGGTCTCCTATATTTCTTAAATTCTCATCCACAGGCTGTATTAATAATAACTTAATTCCTTCAATAGAAGAAACTTTCCTAGTGCATACAACATTTCCAAGAACCTTTGCTAATTTCATTTAAATAAACCCCAAATTAAACAATTCTAAAATACCCAACTAATGAACATCTTCTTTCTCTCGTAAATGTTCGAGCTCTAGTCATTCCTTCTCCTGTAGGACTTGCAATTGTAAAAGATGTAAAACCCGCTCCATTGAAACCAAGTCCACTATAATTAGGACCATTTTTTATAAATACTGAACAATCCATAATTTTTGCCATTTTAGACAATTTTTCGATATTCTTTGAGTGTATACTTGCAGTATGTCGAAATCCATGTTCACATGCAACTGCAAAATCAATTGCATCATCAACATTTGCCATTCGTACAATCGGAATAACAGGCATTAACTGTTCTGTCCATACCAAAGGATGATTTCTATCAACTTCACATAACAATATTCTCGTATCTTCTGAAATAGTAAGTCCTATGTCTTTAGCTATGACATTTGCATTTTTACCCACATATTTTTTATTTGGTGCTCCCTCATGACCTTGCCTACCAGGATCAGCAATAACCATTTTTGTTAATTTCTCTATTTGTGAAGCATCAAGTTCCCAAGCACCATTATTCTTCATTTCTTTTTTCAGTTCATCTGTAATTTTATCAACTGCCAAAATTTCTTTCTCACATGTGCATATTATATTATTATCAAAGCCTGCCCCACTGACAATGTCCTTAGCAGCTTTAGGAATATCAGCCGTTTCATCAACAACACAGGGAGGATTACCAGGGCCAGCTGCTATAACCTTTTTACCGCTATTTAACGCAACTTTTACAACGGCAGGACCCCCCGTAACAACTAATAACTTGATCTTTGGATGTTTCATCATATATTGGGCCGATTCAATAGTTGGATTACTAATGGTTGTCAAAAGATTTGCAGGCCCACCTGCATCAGAGATAGCTTTATTAATTAACGAGATAATAAAAACTGAAGTTTTCTTTGCTGATGGATGAGGATTAAAAACAACAGAATTCCCCGCAGCAATCATGCTTATACTATTATTTATTATTGTTTCTGTAGGGTTGGTAGATGGAGTTATTGCTCCTATCACACCATAGGGAGCCTTTTCGACTAGTGTTAATCCATTATCATCTGTGTAAGCTACTGATTCAAGATCTTCAACACCAGGGGTTTTCGTAGCAGCAAGCTGATTTTTTATTAGTTTATCCTCCCACCGCCCCATTGTTGTTTCTTCAACTGCCATTTTTGATAAAACTTCCAAATTATCCAATATCACTTTACGAATATTGTTAATTATATTTTTTCTCTTTTCCAGCTTTATAGCAGATAGTTCTAAATATGCTTTCTCAGCTGCAATAATGGCATTATCAATATCAGAATAAATACCTAATCCTAAATTAACACCATTTATATTATTTAAACTCAAGGTAAGATTATTTGTAACCGATTTTACAACTTTTTCAATAATAGATTTTATAACCTGTTCATTTATTTCCATTTTTAGTTCCTCAATAAAAAAAATCCATTTTAATAAACGATCAGAGAAAAAACGGTTTAATATCCGGATGTGGTCTTGGAATTATAGTAGAAGTACATAAAAGACCTTTCATTTTTATATAATCCGTTGCTCTATTTACCGCTGATTCTATGTCATGTATATTACCAATCATTTTAACATATGATTTACCACCAATTCCAATCCCTAACCTGATTTCGACTATTGTTACATCCGTCGTTTTAGCAGCAATATCACCTGCTTCCACACTTGCAGTTATAGAAAATGATTCTACGATTCCTATTGCATCCCATAATTTGCACTCTGCTACGCCAACAATAGCCGGAAAAATCCCTTTGTGTAAATTAGGAATAAATAATTCATCAACAATATATCCCTCACCAACATTTTTTCCAATGGTCAATGAAGCATCAACAGCGGCCACATCTCCTGTAATTATAACTATATATTTCCCTGGACATACAGTTTTGGCATCTATTATTCTAATAGGAGCAATTTTAACCATTTCATCCAGTGCCTTTATTCCTATTGCAATACTATTAAACTCCAATATTCCCAAAACGAATGTTTCCATTTTATATTTAGTATCTACCTCTCAATAATTATACGATCTTTATCTGCTATTAGTACTTTTCCACTGATGCTCGCGTGAATATTAGAGCCAATAGCTCCATCAGGAATTTTAGCAATTAATGAACCTTCTTTTACCATATCTCCAACTTGCACAATGGCATATGATGGTTCTCCAATATGTTGCTTCAACATTATTTCAACTCTATCTGGATTGGTTTGAATAAGATTATTTGTGACATAATCAGCATATTTCGCTAAATGTAGTCTATTTATTAATCTTGATGTTGGAACTTTTCTATACTCCCGTATATCTCTTACAGGCCTATTAACATTTTGAAATGAAGGACTAAAACCTTGTACTTTTAACTCCTTCTTTATCTCTTTTATTACTATTCTTGGAGATAATCCCATGGCGCATGCATATTCACATAATCCACATTCACTACATAAAAACGCATTTTCAATAATCAATTGAGGAAAATATAGCCCATAATTTATTTGTCTCATAATTAAATGCGGCTTTAAATCATATCCTATTAAGTATCTTGGACATAAGTTTGTACATTCAGTACATTGAGTACAAACTGATTTACTCATCTTTACCATATATTCAATAGGTTTAGTTTTTTCTGTTATTAACTTATGGCCATTGGGTAAAACTATTATACTATTTGTAATTTTGGTTACTGGTGTACTTAAGTCATTTTCGATATACCCCATCATGGGACCACCAATGACAACACTAAATTCATCCACCAACGCACCACCACAATTATCTATAATCTCTCCTATTGTAGTCCCAATATGTGCATGAACAATTGAAGGGTTCTTAACTTCACCTGTACATGTAATATATCGTTTTGTGACAGGTTTATTATTTACTATGGCTTCATATATGTTCAATACTGTTTCAACATTATTAACAACACAACCAACATCTAAAGGCAACCCACCTTCCGGGATTAATCTTCCCGTTACTTCATATACCAATATTGTTTCATCACCTGCCGGATAAAAATCATTAATCATAACTATTTCAATACCATCTATTTTTTGTGCTAAATTAATTAAATCTTGCATCTCTACAGAATACTTTTTCTTAAAGACTATATAACCCTTTTTAGCATTAGTTGCATTGATTATATATTGAAGTCCCTTAATTATTTTTTCACTAAAGAATTTCAGAAGATATTTATCATTTAATAACAAGGGTTCACATTCTGCGCCATTGACAATTACCGTATCAATATTCTTATTAAGCTTAACATACGTAGGAAAACCCGCACCACCAGCACCTACAATTCCATTTAGACGAATAGTATCAATGAATTTCATATCTATCTTACTATATATTACTTCATTTTCCTCTATCATCATTTTTTAAACACAACATTTCCCTTTATTTCAATCAAATCAACTATACCTATAATTACAGCATCGATAGGTTTATTCTTTGTGATGTCCGTTTGTCTAGAAGAACTCCCTTGTGCAATAACTACAACTTCTCCTTCCCCGGCCCCAACCAAATCCAAAGCAATTATATATTTATCTTTAACCCCTCCATTGGGTAAAATTAAATTCACCAAAAGATATTTTGCACCTTCGATACTATCATTTTTTTTAGTACTAACAACCTTCCCTTCTACTTTTGCAAGATGCATTTTAAAAATATTCCTATAATATATTATAACTAATCTTTCTTATACACATATTTTCCATTTATATCTATAAGATCAACAATAGCAACAATAGTAGCATCTGACGGTTTTCCTTCTGTAACCGTGGTCATTCTTGAGCTACTTCCTGAAACGTAAAAAACTATCTCACCCACACCGGCTCCTACACTGTCCATTGCTACAATATACTCACCATTACCTTCCATACTTTTTGGGTTAATCTTTTCTAAAAGGAGAAATTTTATACCTTCTATCTTCGGTTCTTTTCTGGTTGATACAACTGTTCCCACTACTTTTGCAAGAACCATGTTCTTCCCCATTAAAAAATATT
>QMPB01000370.1 GCA_003648395.1 Bacteroidota bacterium | reverse complement strand
TTCTGCGTTATGCTACTTTTTGTAAATGCTCATATACCTTAGTATACTGCGCTTTACAAAAAAGCAGCAAGCCTTGAACTTGAACTTTTAAGCCACTCTGTATAGTTATTAGACAGACTGCCGTTACACGCAAATCACCGTACCAACCCCGGGATAGAGTCAGAACCCACATAAATTACAAGTTCAATTCATGCTTTACTATATTATTTTTTCTAATTACTATCAGAATAACCAAACAGCTTATACTTTTTAATTTGCTTAGATATAAGCTTTGGCATTTTCTCTTCCCACCCCTCTTCGTTATTCTGTATCATTAAGAGAACCTCACGGGCAAAAATACCTTGCCATCTTCTATTAACATTCTCAAGATCAACTATCTTGTCATTATTAATAAGGTGTTGATACAAATAGAACATATCCTCATCAACATTCAATAGTTTTCCTGTTTGTAATCGTTTATTATCAATTAGAGGATAAATATATAATTTTACATTCTCAGCAAATAGAATCCCAAAAGCTTCCATAATTCCACCTTTAAGGTCTTCATAGTATTTTTTCTGAACAAGATTTTTAAGAGTAGGCACACCTACTACCATTCTAAGCTTCTTAATAGTAAACTGATTAAAATACTCTGTAAGTTTATAATAATACCTGTAGTTAGAAACCATTACATTCTGATTCATACCATTAAGAATATCAACTCTTGCAAGGAAATCTCTATCATCAAACTCACCACTCGACATTAGATTTCTCATTGTAATTTCACAAAAGACTAATGTATCTTTTTTATCGTAAGAACCCTCTTTCTTAAATGTACGTATTGCCGTCTTAATCATATCAAAACCAACATAAGTAATTGGTCTAAAACTTCCTCTAATAGCAATTACATTCTTCTTATAAACCATATCAGCAGGGCGAGTGATATTACCATCTTTATCGAACATTACAACATTAGTCATTCCATTCTTCACCATCTGAACTCCCAATAATCGATTATCAACATAATCTAAATCAGGGCCTTTCATACTTACCATATCTATTTCAATACGATAACTATCAAGATTATCCATCAATGACTGTAAGAAAAAATTAGGTGAATCAATATGGTGAAAACAAGCAAAAATCAAATTTACACCAACTGTACCAAGCGTATATTGTTGAAGATTTGTATCTTTCTCAAGCAATCTGAAATGTATTTTTACTTCATTTGGATTTTCTCTATCACTTCCCTGAAACCTAACCCCCATCCAACCATGAGGATTATTAGTTTTCTTATAATTTAGGGTTTCTACAGTATCGGCAAAAGCAAAAAATGAGGTTTTATCATCAAATCTATCTGAAAGAACATTCTGTAAATCTTGATATTCCTTATCAAGCATTTTCACAAGTCTATCTTGAGATACATATCTACCTGCTTCATTATTGTTATAGTAATAGTCAGAGAAAGTTTTATCATAAGCTGATATGCTCTTTGCAACAGTTTCAGATGCTCCTCCAGCCTGAAAGAATGTACGTGCAACTTCCTGTCCTCCACCAATCTCTGCTATTGACCCATAAACATTATCTTCAATGTTTATTTTAACAGCTTTCTCTTTTATTGAATATATTATTCTCTCTACTCTTTCCATAAAATAAAATCCTAAAGTTCATCTACTCTATTCTTCTCAACTCTTCTAGCAATCTTAATACTTATTTCGTATAAAAATATAAGAGGAAAAGATACAAGTAATTGACTAAACATATCTGGAGGTGTAATAATAGCTGACAGAATAAAGAAAACTACAATTGCATGCTTTCTATATGTTTTTAAGAATTCAACACTTACAATACCCATTTTTGCCAAAAAATATATCAAAACAGGTAGTTGAAAAACCAGACCTGTTGATAATACAATCATTACAACCATACGAATATATGACCCCAGTCTAATTGTATTCTCAATATCAGGGCTTAATGTCCAATTTGCAAGAAAATTAATAGATAAAGGACTAATAATGAAATAGCCAAATGATATACCTGTTAAAAACAAGAAGCTTGTTGCAACAACAAATCCTCTAACTCCTTTTCTCTCTTTAATAGATAAAGCTGGCTTTACAAACATCCACAACTCTGTAAGAATATATGGCATTGCAACTATTAGACCAGCAACTATAGAGATAAGCAAATTGTTTCTAAATTGCCCAGCCATTTCTAGATTATTCAACTTGAAGCTAGTCTGATTAATACAAAGACTATCAACACTAATAAGCTTACTAAACTCACAAAACATCCTATTAGTGATAAAATCTGGAGATTTAGGACCAAGGATAACTTGAGAATACACAAAATCTGTAAAGTAAAATGCAACTATTGCAAATACAAACACTGCAATTGACGAACGCATTAAGGCAAACCTTAATACATCCAAATGATCCCAGAAAGTTAACTCTTGAAGTTCGTTAGATTTCTTTTCTAAGCTTTTAGACATAAGTAACTAATCCTATTTTCTTAGTTCTTTAGTTGGATCAATATCCTTAATTTCTTCTTCAATACTTGATGTGGCATTCTTAAACTCTTTTACACCTTTTCCCAAACCCCTCATTAATTCAGGAATTTTCTTTCCACCAAATAATAATAATACCACTGCTAGAATAATAATAATTTCATTAGCACCTAACATTCCTAATAATATACTATCTAAATCCATAATATCTATTTTTAATAATCTGTTTGCAAAGGTAATTCAATTAGCAAGTAACTTACAATTTTAAGCTAAAGTTTTTTATTGAACTACTTCTTTTTACTGCTATAAATCTTATAAATAAGATAAGCAAAACCTGCAATAAAATGTGCAACTACAATACTTACAACTATATATAAAACTGTATTATCACCTCTCATCATTTAAAATTCTAGTTCTTTTTATATTTCTGATAATTATCATATTGAATAACATTGGTGGAGATATTCCTATAAACACCTTGTCTTAATTTTATAAATGTATAATTTGTCGAAATATTTCTTATTGGTAATCTATCTCCACATTCTGAGAAGTTACTTCCAAAATAATATATCTCATTTCCAAAATACCAACTAATATCAAAGCCTAAATACCCAAGTTTACTAGGTATTCGCTTATATGTATCATAAAACTTTTTTTCAAAAGGAATAACCACAAAACTATCGCTATTATCAATATAGTAATCTGTTGCACAAGTATATTTCAAATGGCTTAAGTAATCTAATTCCAATGTTCTATACTTACCCCATACTTTATCTAAAGCCATCACCATTATTGAATAATCTTTAGTCTCAATATTCAATTGTCGTAAAAAATCGCTAATCTTTGCTTCATCATCAACTAAATTGAAAATTATATTTTGCTTATCCGACGATAATTCTTTCTCAAGATTATTTAATCCATTAAAGGTATAATCATAAACATAAATACTATTAGTATCAATATTATTTCCTAATAGAGCATTTTTAAGGGAATTAAGGCTCTTTAAATCTTCATCGTATCCTTGATGGATTATAGAAATTCTATAGTTTGATAAACTATCGCTAATATACTTTGCTAATGCATTATACTTATTATTTACACTAGAATTAGTAATAAAGAATTGGGAAATACTATCAGCATTAATAAAATAAGGACTAAATAAATCCACAACCTTAATACTATTATCTCTTGCTGCTTTTTGTACTCTTTTTACATTCTTAGAATAAAATGGTCCAAATAATAAATCCAATTCTTTAAATTCTTTAAGCATACAAATAGAGTCTACTGTATTTGTATCAGCTTTTGTATCCCAAACAAAAACTTCTGCTTTAAAACCAAGCTTTTCCATAGAATCCAGTGCTAGTTTCATTCCTTGATAAAACTCAATAAACCTAAAAGAAACATACTCATCTATTCCCTTAATAAGGTAATCATTCTCAACTCTAATATCAGCATCTAAATTAGAGTATATCGGAATCATTAAACCCAATTTATAAATATGTTGGTTATACTCTATTTTTTCACAATGATAGTTTGTATCTAACTCATTATTTTTAACAATCTCATACGATATTGTATCAAGGCTAACCTCCTCATACTCTGGGATGTTTGATTTATCTTCAAAATAAGGAACAGTTATCTCAATTCCTTTCTGTAAACCAGATTCTTTAATTTCAGGATTTAATTGCTCCAATTGTTGCTGATTAATATGAAACTTTTTCTCTAAGCGAAAAAAATTATCTCTTCTTTTTACTTTATAAGTTATTAAACTATCATATTTTGAAGTAACTAATTCTGCTTTCAGAAAGCTTTTATTTGGGATTAGTATCCATTGTCCTATTTGAATATTTGTTGTTAAGTCTTTATTATATTTCTGCAAATCATCTAACTTAACCTGATAATCATACATAATGCGATAAAGATTTTCGCCCTTTACAACCTTATGATATGTAAAACCTTCTGGAGTAATAGGTTTATCTGTTCCTATATGAGAGAATGCTTCATTCTTAGGAATCTTTAGCACTTGCCCAATACTTAGCTCCTTCTTTGCATTAGTATTATATTTTACTATTTGCTCAACTTTAACACCATAGGCTTTTGCAATACTATATAAAGTTTGCCCTTTTTCCACACGATGAATATAAAAGCTTTTTCCATCAACTTTAGTTATTTCTTTAGATATAGTAACACTTACTTGTGAAAATACAACTTGTGGTAAAACACTAAAAACAAATGAAATAAACAGTATTCTTATAAAACTCATACTTAATAATTTGATAATAAATCATAGGAAATAGCAAATACTATTCCCATTCAATAGTTGCTGGTGGCTTAGAACTAATATCATAAACAACTCTATTCACACCCTTTACCTTATTAATAATATCATTGGACACTTTTGCTAAGAACTCATAAGGCAAATGAACCCAATCAGCTGTCATTCCATCAGTGGATTCAACTGCACGTAGAGCAACCACTTGTTCATAAGTTCTCTCATCTCCCATTACTCCTACCGATTGAATTGGAAGAAGCATTGAACCAGCTTGCCAAACCTTATTATACAGGTCGTTATCTTTAAGTCCCTTAATAAATATATAATCAACTTCCTGTAATATTCTTACTTTCTCTGCCGTAATATCACCCAAAATTCTAATTCCTAATCCTGGTCCAGGAAATGGGTGTCTTCCTAGCAATTCTGTGCTAATATCCATGGACTTACCAACTCTACGAACTTCATCCTTAAATAAGGCCTTTAATGGCTCAACTATTTTGAGTTTCATATAGTCTGGCAATCCGCCAACATTATGATGTGATTTAATTGTTGCCGAAGGTCCTTTTACAGAAACAGATTCTATAACATCAGGATAAATTGTTCCCTGACCAAGCCATTTTACATCTTTTATCTTGTGGCTTTCTTCATCAAATACGTCAATAAAAGTTTTTCCAATAGCTTTTCTTTTTGCTTCAGGATCTGT
>QMPB01000369.1 GCA_003648395.1 Bacteroidota bacterium | reverse complement strand
CTAGCCATCCTAAACTCCAAATATTTATTGGAGTTAATGCTTATTAAATTAATCGCTTATTTACAAGGTATGTCTAGTTTTCAAACTAACTACCAAAAAAAGAGAAAGAACCTAAAGGTGGACGACGGAGGAGCTAATGAAGATAAAACGATGACTTTTTTTTAAGTAAATAAACAACTGCTGGATAAAGTTTTTAACATCAAGGTGATATTTCTATTTATGTTAATCGATGGACATATTGATGTTGTTTTTTCGATGAAGCTTAAGCCTCGCAACTTTGCTCAGCGTTCTGGTATAGGCCATGTAGACTTCCCAAGAATGAAAGAAGGTGGAGTTACAGCAGCCTTTTTTGCCGTATTTCCCGCTTCTAACGATTTTGTTATCGCAGAAGGGGTAAACTCTTTCTTTAATTTAATTGAAAACAAAGAAAATAATTTGTCTCAAATCAAAAGAGTAGAGGATTTTGTTCAAACAGAAAAATCAGGAAAAATTGGTGCTATTCTACACTTTGAGGGATCAGGAGGACTAGACAGTGAATTTATTAATTTGAGGAATTACTATCGGCTTGGACTTCGTAGTATGGGTTTATCCTGGTCTAACTACAACAAATTTGCTACTGGTGTCGGAACAATCGAAGAACGAGGTTTAACAGCTGAAGGTAGAGAACTTGTTAAAGAGATGGAGAAATTAGGTATCGTCGTAGATGTAAGTCACTTGAATGAAAAAAGTTTTTGGGACGTAATAGAGGTAGCCTCAAAGCCTATAATTGCCTCTCATAGTAATGCCTATGCAGTCTGCAAACATCCTCGGAATCTTACAGACGAACAGATTAAAGCAATTGCTGAATTAAAAGGAACCATCGGAATCAACTTTTCTGTTAATTTCCTTTCCGAGAAGAAAGATGCTAATTCAATTCAATTTGAAGACATTTATGCTCACATAGAACATATTGTTAACCTTGTAGGAATAGACCATGTATCTTTTGGATCAGATTATGATGGCACAGATGTTCCAATGATCTTAAAAGACATAAGTTATTATCCAAAGCTTTTAGAATTCTTAGAAAAGAAAGGATTTAGTCGTGATGATATAGAAAAAATTGCTTACAAGAACTTTTTGCGCGTATTCAAAAATGTATGGAAATAGAAAAGAGGTTAGAAGGACAGAAAAGCTGCAACTCGAATTACTGCTCTTTGAGAGAACCAGTTTAAATTTAATACTATCTCTACTAGTAGAGGAACATTAACTTTCGGTTTCATACATAGTTCCCCTTGCATATGCTGACCACTTTTTTTATACTCTTTGTAAAATGGTATTTGTATTTCTGAATTACCTTGTAGTTCAAACGTATAATTTCCATCCGTAGTGACAACTTTAATATTTTGAGAGAAACGTATAGATAGATATGTATAACTCCCTTCACTCAAACTAATATTGTCAAACAAGGTAATGTCCTCAAAATTTTTCAGATCAATGGTTTCATCGCTGAATACTTTTTCATAATGTTGAGTACCTTTCTGTTTCAATTTAAATTCATTAACTGTTATGTAAGCATGCTCAATATTTTTTTGTACTGGGCCTTGTAAAGTCATGCCAATTTGATTTGTTGTAGTATTTGCAACAATATATAGAAGGAGATCACCTTTATTGTTAGATGTTCCTCCATTTGGTACTGTAATCCCTGTAAAATTACCAAAGTCATCGATGATTTTATTATAATCACGTATTGTAACGAGAGTGGCCACTAACCCACCGATTAATATTAGTCCAATTAATATAAGAGAGATCTTATTTCTGTTTTCCATTTCTCTACCTCTATTTTCTTTTTCGACATTTTTTTATTATTTGCTTCAAGATTTTAAAGTTGGATTTTAAAGTAATACCACCACCATATAACTATAATCTAACAACGTTAGAACCATTGCTATTATCAGTCCAAGATACTGATTAATCTTCCCTGATAAGGAGATGCCTTCCCCAATAATTATTATGGACCAGAACTTACAAACCACAAATATTATGTTTAAGATAATTTTCACAGCTAATATGTCACTTATATTAAGATAGTAAAGCAATGCCGCAGGTATTAAATATATGAAGTAGGGCAAAAGGCCATTTAACACTGTAACCCAAACTTCGGTAAATGAGATATCTTTTCTACCAAATTTAATAAGCACATAGATCAGCATTATATACAGATACCAATGCCCCACTGAAATTAAGCCATTAACTACTGCTCCTCCTGAGAATAAACTTTCTATAAAACTAAAATACGTTCCACTTACTCCAAACAGCCAGCTTATTACTATTAGAGCTAAATTAAGTTCAATTAAGCTTCTTACTCTATCCCCTAACATATAATAATGGTAATTAGAGAGCCCCAATTTTGCTATAAACTTAATTTCCCCATAATGAACAAGATTTTGGCTATCTTCCGTTCTTTCTTTCAGTTTAAGTTCATTTACTATTTCCCTTCCTAAAACATTCAGTTTGTAGTAATTTTGCTGATCTTTTTCAATATAGTTTTTCAGCATTTTCAGGTGATAAAAAAGACTTCCATCAGAGAGGTTAAGTTCTTCCTTCAAAGAAGTAAATGATATAGCACCTTCAGCTATAGTATACAATATTTTAAGCCTAATGGGGTTAGAAAGTATCTTTAGTTTCTCGATATCTGTCTTCTTTGGTATCTGGGAACTCATTTATTATGCCCATTTTTCCTTTAACAACTTTAAATCTTTTGCAATTTTTAATTACTCCACTTTAATTTATTAAAGTTGTTAAAAGTCCGGCTACTTTAGTTTTCTAAATAAATAACAGTATAAAACATGCCTCGAATAACATCTCGGTGATCAAATGAACAAAACCAGATTTATATCAATTGGTTTCGGTCTGCTTCTAGCTGTGTTAGTATTAAGTTCTTCAGCCATAGCAGACTCAAATAAAGGAATTGGGTACCAAGAGAATAGTGGTCTTGTTACCATAACTACAGGTAATGCCACAATAATAGTTCAAACGAGATCAGGGGAACCAATGTTCCAGTATTTTACTAATGACGGATTCAATTACACTATAATATTTAAGCAATTAATCGAATACTATGATCTTAACAATGATGGTGCTTTCCAATACAATGAGACTATTCCAGGAGTACCGATATTCACATTAATGAGCGTTAAGTGGACATTTAGTGGCTTCATTGCAGATGTCGATGAGAATAATGTCGTTACAGCAGTACATTTCAACTTTACTTCAAGTACAGTAATGAACAAATTCTATGACAGCTTAGATATGGTAATAGCGGCTCATATATTCTTATACGACACTACAATAGACAGTTATACCATTGAGGGTGGCACTGAGCTGAAGTTTGACATAATAATTAATTCTTACCCATGGATGAAAACAGACAGCAATTTAGCCCTAAGATTCGACATTACTCCTGCCAAAGGTGCTAAAGTATCTGATTGTCATGGCAAACCTATAGACACAAATACAAATACCACAAACATGGAAAAACGTGTAGAACACAAAGAGAACCAAGTCAAACAAAGGATTAATATTCAAGCTGGAAACCATGAAGGATATTTTGCTTATGCAAATCAGTCAAGAATAAGGACGACTACACAGAACCAATATCATAATGCTCCTGTTAATGCTTCTATCAGTACTGATGGGAAAGGAGATCTAAGCACATTCTTAAGCTTTAGCCACTTTGATCAATTAATTTATGACCCATCAATCGGTTCCACTACAATCGAAGAAACTAGTACAAGCTCAGAAGGTAACACCACTACAACAGTTCCTATCGCCTTTATTGCTGTCTTAATCTCTACAGTCAGTATAGGAGCATTGATAAGAAAAAGAATTAATAACTAATTCTTAATATCCCTTTTTTTCCCTTATATTTTCTTTATACGTTTTTGTCATTATATAACTCAACTGTTCTTCTTTTGCTGTCTGTATTTACTTCACGTAATATGCCAAGTTTGATCAGTTTATTCACTCGCTCCCTTACAATCCTTCTCGAAGCTGTACCTCTAATTTTTCTTATCTCTTCGGTCAGTTGAGAAATGTTTAATTTTCCTTTCTTCTCTAATGCTAATATTATCGCTTTTGCTATTTCATCCTTTTGTATAGAAGGATAACTTTTCAGTATTGAATCCTTAATTCCAACAACTCTTTCTAGCACGCCAATTGAAGTTCTAGAAATGTTTATTGAGCCAGTCAATATTTGCAAGATTTTGAGTAATTCAGATAACTCAGGGAGATCAGCTTCAATCTTGTGCTGAAGATTATTTAATTGAATGATTACATAATCAAGTTTCTGTTCAAGTTCCTTAATCTTCTTGTTAAGGTTACTCTCTTCTATCACTAGTAGTCACCGCTAATAATTAATAATTGTTAAACTTAGTACTGCCTGAAGTGTTTAGTTTATTCTTTTGGATGGTTTTCCTCAAAATATCACTAAATTTTATTACATTCATTGAGTTCTTGTAGGTGTGTATTATTTCTTTTCGGAGTTCAGGAGGAACTTCAGCTGACTTCAATTCTTTTTGAAGTTCACGAACCGCTACACACTTCTTTAGTTTTGAATAGGTAAAGAGCCATAGAGCAAAGAAAGGGAACGCTAATATGATAAGAAAAATGTAAATAGAAATAATGAAAATGTTGTAAATTTTTTTTATCATTGGTTATTTTTCCTCTGCTTTTTTAGAACTTCTTATTGTTTTTTTCTCGACGTGAATACCTTGTGGCGCCAGAGCTCCTTTTGCATGAATTGTATTTCCTAAGAGGTTGATACTCTTAGCATAGTTCATCACAATCTCTCTAATCATTTCTTCTGGTAGTCCCTCTTCTTTAAGTTGTTTATACAGCATTGCAATTGATTTGCCATATTCTGCTGCTATTTCAGAGGAATAAAGCGAAGAAAACAAGTTTTTAATTAACTGTGGTAGCTGTAAGGACACAGTACTCAAGATTTCTCTAATTTCCTCTGCCTCGGGCTTTTTTTCTATTTCTACTGCTTCCTTGATTGGTTCTTTAGACATTTTTTCACCTCATTTCTTTTTTCTGATATTACATATAATTGGTCACACTATTTTTGCTTATTGGAAACTAATGACCAATTCTGTGACCATTAACTAACTTTTGTCACCTACATAAAAAAGAATATATTTGCCTCACAGTTTCTACAAACAAAGCCAAACATCTTATTTTCAGCTCTCTCGCCTGTGATTTCTCTTATTTTCAGCTGTTTTACACTTTGTTACTTAGCGAAAAATTGATATCTATGCTTAGTTTGAATTTTAATTGAAGAGTGTTTCCGCTATGGCAGACGAAGTTCGAAGTTCAAATGTTAAAGAAACTTTAATTCAAATGAAAACTCTTGCAGAAATCTGTGTTGATCTTGCTTTTGCTTCTTTAATGTATTCCGATGAGCTTGTAGCGAAACAAGTG
>QMPB01000368.1 GCA_003648395.1 Bacteroidota bacterium | reverse complement strand
CAAATAGAAAAAGCTCGCCAATTGGATATTACAGAGGATGTTTATTTTGAGGTTATTAAAATGAAAACAGCCTCCTTAATTGCAAGTTGCTGTGCCGCCGGGGCGGCTTCTGCTGGTGCAAGTAAAGAAGATATTCTTAAATTGAGAGAATTTGGCGAACATGTTGGCATTGCTTTTCAAATTCGTGACGACCTCTTCGATTTTGATGTTAAAACTCAAAGTGGTAAACCTGTTGGTGGAGATATTAAGGAAAAGAAAATGACTCTTCCTCTTATTTACACTTTGAACAATTTGAGTGCAATTGAACGCAAAAAACACATTCTTGATATTAAATATAGAAGTACTAAAACCAAGACTGTAAATAAAATTATTGAGCTTGTAAATAACTCTGGAGGCATAGAATATTCTTACAAAAAGATGAACGAACATCTTGATATGGCTAAAGATATTCTAAATAACTTTGAAGATAGTGAAATGAAAAAATCATTATTAGAGTTGGTGGAATTCTCAATAAATAGAAAGAAATAATTATAAAATATTAGCAAAAATGAATAAAATAGTCCTAATAATAATTGCCCTAAGCTTTGCTATCAGTTTAAAAGCACAGCATACCACAAAGACCGTTAATTATCCAAATAACAAAGTAAAATATACTGCTGAGGTTATTAATGACAGCATATTTGATGGTAAATACATTGAGTATTATGTAAACGGGAATAAACGACAAGAAGGCTATTTTAAGAATAATAAAATGGTTGATTTGTGGATACAGTATTATAAGACTGGTGATACATTAAGTACAATTAATTACTCCAATGGTCCTTTTCTTATTTGGTTTGAAAACAAACAATTACAAGTAAAAGGACAGGTTAAAGATGGAGAGAAATCTGGATATTGGGTTGAATATTATGCCAATGGAAAGAAAAAGAATGAAGAAAATTATTCTGTTGGGAAACTTAATGGAAAATGTGAGTATTTTAATTCTAAAGGAGAACTCAGTGAAATTCATAATTATAAAAATGGGATTATGAATGGTGAATGGATTTCTTACTTTCCAAATGGAAAAACTAGACTAAATGGACAATATAAAGATGGTAAAAAAATTGGAGAATGGCGAGAATGGTATGTTACAGGTGAGCTTTTAGCAATTTCACCATCAGAGAATGGTGAATATCAAGAATTCTATAGAAATGGCAAGAAAAAAGTAAATGGAGAAATTAAAAACAGTGAAAAATATGGTAAATGGCAGATCTTTCACCAAAATGGAACTGTAAAAGAACTTTTCTCCTATAAAAATGGATTGAAAAGTGGAGAAACAAGAAAGTTCTATTCTGATAGCACGAACCAATTTGTGGGCATCTTTGTAAATGATAGCCTCAATGGAGCAGCAAAATGGTGGTATGACAATGGTAATATTGAAATGGAAGGCTTTCTGAAAGATGATTTACAAGATTCTACTTGGATATTCTATTATGAAGATGGCAAAAAAGGCTCTACTGGGAACTTTATAGAAGGTGAAATGAATGGCAAATGGACATATTGGTATTCCACGGGAGAAAAGTGGAAACAAGGCTGGTATGACATGGGTATTAAGACAAAACATTGGACTACTTGGTTTGAGAATGGGCAGCTACTTCAAGAAGGAGACTATGATAATGGCAAAGAAATTGGGCTATGGAATAGCTGGTTTGAAAGCGGACAACAACTAGCAAAAGGTTCTTTTGACAAAGGCTTAATGACAGGAAGATGGGAAGCTTGGTACAATAATGGAAATAAAAACTACATATTCAATTATACCAATAACTTAAAGAATGGAGATGCCACACAATATTATATTAATGGAAATAAAAAATATACTGGTGCTTTTAAAATGGGAAGCAAACATGGAAAATTCACATATTGGTATCAACTAGGGAATATAGAATCAGAAGGCTCATATAAGAATGGACTTAAAGATGGAAATTGGAAATTCTATGATAATAGAGGACGCTTATTTAAAGAACAAAAATTTACAGAAGGAAAGCCTACTGGAAAATGGGCAGAATACTATATCAATGGAAGCAAGAAAGCCCAAGGAGAATACAAAGGAATCTACAAAAGTGGCATTTGGACCTACTGGGATAAAAAAGGACAATTAACCTATAAAGTTCGTTACAAAAACGGAGTAAAAGCTGAGGTTATTTATGATATTAAGACTGCTAAGGTATTGCCGAAGTAATAGTTGATAGTTAGCCTTTCCACTTTAGCCTTTTAATGATCACAAAAATTATATCCTAACTGCTTATAAAAATCGAAATGAGTTTTTATTTTCGTCTGAAAACTATTCCAATCTTTCTTTTCTTTTGCTGTCCAATCAACCTCAGCAAGAGCAGCCATACGTGGTAGAATCATATATTCTACTTGCTCAGAATTAGGCATATATTCTGTCCAAACATTTGCTTGAGCACCAAGAAGATGTTTAGCTTCCTCTGCTGACAGACTTTCTGGAACTGGCTCATAATTATAGACTTTCTCTAATGGCAAATAACCTCCAATTGCTAAAGGTTCATTTTTATTTTTACTTTGATAATGGTCAAAATAGCAAGTTTCACCAGGAGTCATAATAACATCATGACCTTGTTTAGCTGCAGCAATTCCTCCCTCTGTTCCTCTCCACGACATAACCGTTGCATTGGGAGCTAGTCCTCCTTCAAGTATCTCGTCCCAACCAATAATACTTCTTCCATGCTCATTTAAAAATTTTTCTATGCGCTGAATAAAATAGCTCTGTAATTCATGCTCATTCTTTAGTCCTTCTCTCTTTATTGTAGCTTGACAAACCTTACAATTCTTCCATGCTGTTTTTGGAGCTTCATCACCACCAATATGAATATACTTCGATGGAAATAAATCCATTACTTCGAGTAATACATTCTCAAGAAACTCAAAGGTTTCATCTTTAGTACAGTATATGTCTTCAAAAACTCCCCAACGAGTAGCAACCTCATATGGTCCACCAGTACATCCTAATTTTGGATAGGCTGCTAATGCTGCAAGTGAATGACCAGGCATTTCTATTTCAGGAATAATTGTAATATTACGAAAAGCAGCATAAGCTACAATTTCTCTTATTTCATCTTGAGTATAAAACCCCCCGTATGGCTTTCCATCATACGTAAATTCACTAGAATCTCTGTCGCCATGACCTATAAGAGTTTCCTTACGTATAGAACCTATTTCAGTAAGTTTCGGATATTTCTTTATCTCAATTCTCCAGCCCTGATCTTCTGTAAGATGCCAATGAAAAGTATTAAATTTATAGAAAGCAAGCATATCAATATACTTCTTTATAAAACTTGGAGGAAACATATGTCGCCCCACATCAAGGTGCATACCTCTATATGTAAATCTTGGCTCATCAACCATTGTCATTGTTGGCACAAAGACACCTTTATTCTCCTTTGGGCTAGATAACAACAGCTGACGTAATGTCTGAATTCCATAAAACACTCCCTTCCTAGAATTAGCTACAAGCTCTATAATATTTTTACCAACAATAATCTTATATGATTCATCATGCTGAAACCTAAGTTCATTTTTATTATCTCTAATTTTAAGTAGAATAGCTTTCTTCCCTTTCACATCACTAATAATAGAAGCATAAGATATTAGCCCTGTTTCTTTCTCAATTAATTCTGAAAAATATTCAGCGAGTTCAGGAAGCCCATCTTTATCTTGAAAGCCAATAATTATAGTCTTATTTGAACTAAAAAACTGCTTTCTCGTTACTATACTTAATGGCTGAGGAATAATATGAGTAACCACTTTTTGAAGAGGTTTACTATAATCATTTTCAGCATTCTCGCAACTTGACAAGGCCATTAGTGTCAATAACACTATTACACTTAATAAATATTTCATAGTAGATAATTGTTAAATTTTAAGCATACGAAGTTAATAAAGAAAGCCAACAAAAAGACACTAATTGTTACTAATCCATATCTATATAATTTAAAAAATAAATTTTAAGCATAAAGTTATAAGTTTTTAAAGTATTTTTGTTTTAATTATAACAAATTAAACTTCTTAATATATATTTAAACCTCGCTATATTTCTCTTAATTATTCTTATTTATGAAAGTCTAATAAAAGAAATTCAAGTTTAGAATTGAATCTATTATCACCATGCATAAGGTTAATATTTGAATAAATCTAATTTTAAAGTCATTATACTTTGTAATGCCAAACAATGTACTAGTTTCTGTTGAATATCCAGCAAATGGCGGGGGTGGAGACTTCAAAATGGATGGTTTTAAATTTGGTTATGGTGCTGGCTTAAGACTTCTTATTGACGAGGCAACAAGTTCTGTACTTAGATTTAATATTAGTTTCCGTGAGGATGGACATTCTATCTTTATAGGATTTAATGAAGCATTTTAGAATAACTAATGAATAAAGTTTATATAGAAGATCAATCGTTTAACAATAAAGATTTTACAATTGATAACCTTAGTCGGGGAGAATACGATTATTGCAAGTTTACTAATTGTGACTTTTCTAACTCTAATTTAACAGATATAGAATTTACTGAGTGTGAATTTATTGATTGTAATATTAGCATGGTAAAGCTTACTAATACTGCTTTTAGAAATATCAGATTTAAGAGTTGCAAAATGCTTGGATTAAATTATGAAGACTGTAATAAGTTTGGTTTTGAAGTATCATTTAAGAATTGCATTTTAAACCACTCATCATTTTTCGAATGTAATCTTAAAAAAACTTTATTTAAGGATTCTCAAATACAAGAAGTTGATTTTACAAAAAGTAACTTAAGCAACTCAATATTTAAAGATTGCGATTTATCAAGAGCAATTTTTGAAAACAGTAATCTAGAAAAAGTTGATTTTAGAACTGCATATAATTATTCCATAAATCTAAACCTAAACAAAAGTAAAAAAGCAAAATTTTCTTCAAATGGATTAGCCGGATTGCTTACTCAATACAATATTATTATCGAGTAATAATCTTCCAATTATGAAGACTATTAGGCATATAATGACCTTTCTTTTGTAGCCATCTTGTAAGAATCATTCTAAAATCTTCATCACTACAATTTATTATACGAGGTTTTATTTCTTGTTTCGTCAATCCTGCACCATCAAACAAATGATTACCACCTCCATTTGCTCTATATGAGTTCATTACTACTTTATAGACTTTATTTTCATCAAAAGCAGAGCCATCAGCCATACTTATTATTTTCACCCTCTCTCCCTGACTCACCGACAGAAAGGCTCTAGCTTTTCGTAGGTCTATTGAATATTTTATACCAGCACCAGAATCAAAATTATAATATGCATTCTTCAATGGCAATCCGTATCTATCCTTTTTACCATCTTTTTTCAATAATAGAATTGAATTTGAATTATTTGGAACAGAATCAAACCAAAGATTTGCTGAGTATTCTAGAAAGTCTCTGATCTCTTT
>QMPB01000367.1 GCA_003648395.1 Bacteroidota bacterium | reverse complement strand
TGCATTCGTGGCAAGTTTGAGAGCGAAGCGAACAATAAAATCCGTCCCAATCCCTCTAATCCGTGTCATCAGTGTTCTCTTTTTTGTGAGCTTGCGAACAACCATTCTCTATGTTCCCTAATGTGCCTTATGTGGTTCAAAATTATTAAATGTTAAAGTATCAAGATGTTAAATTGAGGGATGAGCTGTAATTTTTAATTCTCAATTCCAATTTTTCATTCTTATTTTCATTTCACTCAAAAAAAACACTATCTTTGACAAACTAATTAGTAAGTCATAGGGTTTATGTTCAAAAACCAATGATTATTTAAAAAAATAAGGTTTTCATTAACATTGGAATATTGTTTTCATATGAGGTATAATGTTAGATATAGTGTGTTAATATTGTTATTTATATTTTTCACTGCGAGTCTTTTTTCACAAAATGTAACTGTTAAAAATGGTTATCTGGATTTGACAAATGTAAATCTAGATAATAAAACTGTTGAATTAAAAGGGAATTGGGATTTTTATTGGCATGAATTTCTGCTTCCAACTTCATATTTAGATTCTTTAAAAGGACATAAGAAATACTTAGCAAAGGTTCCTAAAACTTGGCGAAAAGTAAGGCTTAATGAGGAGGAATACTGTACTTCTGATGGTTTTGCAACTTATAGATTACGCCTAAGAGTTGATAATAAAAATGAAATATATGGTATAAAACTCGGATCTATTTTCACTTCTTACAGACTATTTGTAAATGGTAAATTATTAAATACATTGGGTGTTGTTGGTAAAACAAAGGAAACCTCAGAACCTAAATTCTTGACTCAAGAAATACCTATACATATTGAGCGTAAAGATAGTATTAGTAGTCAAGTAATAGATATTATTCTTCAAGTTTCAAATTTTTATCATCGTAGGGCTGGAATTAAAGAGCCTGTGTTTTTTGGAAAAATGGAAACAATAATTGATGATAAAGAGACCGAAATATCATTAGAGGTTCTTTTATTAGGTGTGATATTAGTTATTGGATTCAATCATATATTAATGTATTTCTTTAATAGGGTTGATTTTTCTAATTTGCTGTTTGGTGGACTTTCTATTATTATGATGCTTAGGATTCTTTCTACCCAAGAAAGAATGTTACTTTATTGGTTTCCAAATATGGATTGGGAATTATTGGTTAGGCTAGATAATTTTTCAGGCTTTGGAACAATGAGTTTCTTTGCAATTTATTTTTACTATTCTTTTAAGAAAGATTTTCCAAATATTTTGCTCTATATCTATATGATAATAGGAATGATTATTACAATCCTAGTATTTGCAACTCCAGCTTGGTTTTATGGTCAATTTAGAATATTACTTGAAGCTTATGTTGGAATAGGGGGGTTATATCTAACTTTTGGAGTATTAATGGTTGCTGCCATTAGGAAGAGAGAAAGAGCATTTCTTACATTTATTGCTATGTTTGGATTGTTTGGAACAGCTGTTTATGATGTACTCAATAGTATGGGAGTTATTAACTCCATAGATATTGCACCTTATGGTATAGCTTGGTTTATGACAATTCAATCTTATCTTTTAACAAGAGAATCAGCTAAGGATAGGAAAGAGAATAAAAGATTGGGGGAGGAACTTAAAAAGGAAAAGCTTAATCTTGAAAATAATATACAAGAGAGAATATCTGAAATTCAGAGTCAATCTGTAGAACTAAAAAAATACAAAGTAAAGCAAGAACAACTAAATTGGATTAATGAAGGGCTTAACGAAATAGTAGAGTTAATGCGTGATAGTGACAAAGATATGTCCAAGCTTGCAGATACTTTATTACCAGTTATTATAAAAAAAATTGGTGCAAGCGTTGGTGTAATGTATGTTTATTCTAATGATAGAGAAGGTGAGGTTCTTAAATTAATAGCAAGATATGGTATTGACTCAGAATCAGTAGTTGAAAAAATTGAGATTGGTGAAGGAATGGTTGGACAGTGCTTTAAAGATGGAAAAGAAAGGTTTATTGAGGATGTTCCTAAAAATTACTTACCTATAAAATCTGGTTTAGGAGAAGCTAATGCCAAAACATTAGCCGTAATTCCAATGAAAATAGATCAACTAATTATTGGAGTCATAGAAATTGCATCATTAACTGAAATAAATGAGTTTCATAAAGAGTTTTTATTCCGCTCTTTAGAAAATATTGCTGCTCAGCTTAATATTTTTAGAATGAATGATGAGTCGCTTTCAAAGATGATGCATTATAAAGCTAGAGAAGAAAAGGCTATGACAGAGAATAGAGAACTAGTTGAGACTATATCTGCTATTAGGCATGAATTTGATGAGTTGAAAAATAGAGCATCTTAGATTTCCTAATTCTTTCTAAATTCAGAGAGTGTAGGAGAATCCAAATCAAATATTAGCACTAGCTTGTGGATTATTTTGAATTAGTATTTCATAATCTTTTTTATCAATACCTCATCTTCTGTTTCAATTACAATAATATACATACCTTTTGGATAGCCCGAAATATCTATTATTGTATTCTTTGATTCGTTAGTTTCTATTAGAATTTTATTGTCTATTGTTCTAAGTTCAAATCGGTATTTATTGAAATTAGTTGCAATATTTACAATATTATGAAGCGGGTTTGGGTATATAGTAATCAGTGATTGTTTATTGTTCTTCTCTATTGAGCTAAATTGTATATCTACTTGCTTTACAATAGTATCAGTGCCCCAATTATTTGAAGCCACTAATTTTACATCAAATGTGCCATCATGAGGGAATATATGCGAGGGATTTGCCTGAGTGGATGTGTCTCCATCATCAAAATCCCAAAAATGCGATGTTGTATATTGTGATGAATCATTAAAAAAAACTGTGGTGGAACTTGCAGAGAATGAATAGTTAAAATTTGCAATAGGCATTTGTACATAAATACTTATTTGTTTAATTATTGAATCGCTCCCAAAATTATTATTCACACGATGTTTGACTAAGTATATGCCTGATGTTAGGTAATTATGAATAGGGTTTATTAGATTTGATGTGTCCCCATCTCCAAAATCCCAAAAATATGTGTTTGCATTTTGTGAGGAATCAATATAACTAGCACTAAGATTGTTTATAGTATATGAGAAATCACAATTTGGAGGGCTATTGTTCGCATAAACACTAATATTAGCAAGAAAAGTATCACTACTACAGCTACTTTGAATTATTAACCTAACTGTATAATTACCAGGTGTTGAGTATGTATGTATAGGGTTCGTCTGAGACGATGTATCACCATCTCCAAAATCCCAAAGATAACTTAAGGCATTTGTGGATGAATCAACGAAATGGACGGTTAATAAAGTGTCGAAATAATTGAAATACGAAATAGGTGTATTATTAGTGTTCTGGCCAATATTCCACAAAACTAAACTGTCCATAACTATGTGTGTTGCAATATTCTGCAATATTGCAGCTTTGGCAAGTGGCATGCTGCCAATATAGGGTTGACCTATTGCACTATCTTGAAATATGGTAGAATAAAAAGCACAAGCAGCTAAATAAGTTCCTGTATCTGTTGGATGGTTAAAGTCTGGTTGATATAACTCTATAGTTGGATATTGAATTCTACATTCTCGAAAAGCCCAGCCCACCGGACAAACTACTGCATTTAGCGAATCAGCAATTTCCATATATCCATCACGAATTCGCTGCTGCATTGCCCAATATGAATCCGTTCCTCCATTTTGTAAAATCCCTAAATCTCCATTTCTATGAGCATAGGTTAAAAAGAATACTGTTTCTCCACAAGGATTATATAATTTAAAGAGACTATCTAAACTCTTTGCATATGGATAGAACATTGTGCTTCGGTCGTTTACCCACGAAGGTAGTTGACTTTGCTCCTGTAATACTACATAATCCCAATTACCCTGTTGAATCTTTGATATTGTATTTGTATTATTAAGATGATTTTGTAAGGTAGCTCCACCTGCTGTGGCATCTTCTACAAAAACTTGCTTTCCTGCACTAAGAGCCAATTGCCTGAACTGATTTGGAAGGTTGTTTACGCCTGTTAAGCTATTGCCGATGAATAGAACTCGGGTAGTTTGTGCATTGCTATTAATAGTTATTAATTGAGAAAATAATGTAAATGCAATTATAATTATCTTAAGATTAGCTAATGTTGATTTCATTTCCCTATTTGTTTATGACTATTTTTTTACTCGTTACTTTTTCGTTATTAACTGTAATCAAATATGTATAAATACCACTTTTTAAATCATTAGTGTTTATTAATATTTCGTTACTACCTACTGAATAATATCCGTTTTGAGATAGAATTTGTTTTCCTAGAATATCAATAATTTTTATTTCTACTAGCGACTTTTCTTGCAGACTTATTTCTAATGTCAATAAATCGCTTGTAGGATTAGGGTAAATATTAACTGCTCTAATTCCTGATTTCTCAGTTGTATTTATTGATGAAGTATTTAAGTCGATAGGCTGTTGTTGGGTAACACAATGTATCATTCCTCCATTCTCATATAAATTTCTTACATCTATTCCTACTACTGTTCTGTTTGGGTAAAGTCCTTGGATTATTGAATTAGCAACAGCATCATTTACATCATTATAATTTGGCACTAAAACCACATTATTTGCAATATAGTAATTGCAATATGAACCTTTATAGCCCAGTTGATTTCCATATGCAGTAGTTACGTTATTCTGTGTTAAAGGAACTGTTATAAAATTGTATGCAACTCCATTTGTATTTTTAGCATTTTGCAAAGTATCAATATCTTTTGGCGATAATTCCCAATATTGCAAATCTGAATTACTAAAAGTTACTATTGTGCTATCATTAGCAAATTTTACAAATCCATCAATATGCATATCTGTTATTTCAGAACCGTAAACTCCATCGAGCCAAATAAAATTTGAAATTCCAATATTTGTTGTCAAATAATTTTCTATCTGAGTTTCTGTTAATCCAGGATTTCTGCTGGAGTGTGTTATCGAGCTTCTTGTGGCAATCATAGTACCGTTTCCGTCTTGCTCGATAGCTCCACCCTCTAATACCATTGCACTTAAATCAACAACGGCTAATGCCAAATCGCTTGCTAATGACGTAGGTATAATATCGCATTTTGAATATGGAGCATCATTACCCCAACCATTAAATCCCCAATCAAGAATAGTCAATACATTGTTTGTATCATAAACAAACATAGGTCCATTATCCCTGACCCAAACATCATCGTTTTGGTGAATAAAGAAATCAATATTTGTCAAGGGAATACTAGCATTATTCAAAAGTGCAATTATTCTATTTTTCTCAGTTGTATTATATGCTACAATATGAACTTTTTCATCATTTACAAGTGCTGCTGTCATTTCAACCCATGTATTGTCTAGGGAGTTTCTGTAAAACATCCCATAGGTATAATGGTGTGGCCATTGCAACCACGTCCCTTCGTGTTCAACAGTTTCTTCTGGCATTA
>QMPB01000366.1 GCA_003648395.1 Bacteroidota bacterium | reverse complement strand
GATTTATATGGCGTGTTTTGGTATTAATTTGGTATAATATTACAAATTTCTATGTGGCTCAGTATAACAGTTCAAATAACCAAATAACCAATTCAACGAAGAGATTGACGTTTTTTAATTACTTAATCTCTACTTTTCTGATAGCTCCACTATTTGGATAAAACTGTATCTTAGCATCACGAGCTGGAAGATTAGCAATAACACCAAACTGACTAATTAAGAAACTTGCTTCTGCCTTTAAAGTTTCCCCTTCTTTTATTGTAAACTTTGCATATTCTGGTATTCTGTATGATAAACCTTTGTCAATTTCTTTTTCTTCTTCATTGTCGTTTTCAAGAAATTTCTCTACAAACGTGGTATTTCTAGCTCTGTCAATGTGGATGTATACCATATCGCCATCTCTATTATTCTCTTTTACTATTCCATCTTTATTTGAGAATTTAAATAATGGAATACTTGCTGAATATACTTGAGATTCAGGTAAATAATAATATCGGTAGTGGAGTGTTTCTCTTTGAGTTATCCCTGTAAATAATTTTCTATATTCTTGTTCCATTTCGGCTAATTGCTCGCTCATATATTTTACTGTGGCTTCAGAATAAGCTACTTCTTGAGCTCCAATAATGATATCAAGGCGTTGTTCTTTAACTTTCATCAAGAACTCAGAAGCCTCTTTTGCTTTTTGTTCCATGGTTTTTTCAACAAAGCTTCTCTTTAGGCGCATACGCTCTACCATAGTAGTGTCCATTATTACTTGTTCAAGTATAGTGTCAACTTTTTCAACTAGATTAGCATCAGCAAAATATTTAAAGGTCTCTGAATAGTCTATATTATTTTTTTCTTTCTTTTCGTCTTTCTCCTTTTCAACTTGTTTATCACTATTATCGTTTAAGTCCTGAATTAATCCAGCCTCACTCAGACTCATCATCATGGCATTAGCTTTAAAGCCTTTGTATTTGCTTAAATCAACAAAGTAATACTGCTCAGGATCTGGTTCAGCATAAGTGTTGATTTTAATGTCTGTTAGTTCGTATGAAGTGTTATTAGATTTAAGAGCATCTTTTATCCCAAGATATTTCGATGCATAAGGAGCGTAAGGCCCTGCTATTTTATTAATCTTCTTAACACTTATATCTATTGTAACTACATTACGTGGAAGTGCATAGTAAAATCCTTGCGCATTCTCTATTTTACTATTTTCATTCACATGAATAACATTATATGAAGAGCATGCACTTAGAAAAAAAACACTTAATAATATTGAATATATTTGAATACGGTTTTTCATATTTCGATAAATAAAGTTTATTACTTTACAAAACTACGAAGAAAAATACTGAAAATAGCTTATTGCTAAACATTATATTAAAAGTGAATTGTTTATATCGTGTTTGCTAAAAAATGCAATGCGTACAGAGTTAACAATTGTGTATTAATTGGTTATATTATCAGGAGGATTATTAATATTGAATAGATTTTAGAATACAATGTGTATTGTTTGATCGTATAAATACAGTTATCATTGAGGCGGATAAAAAGTTAATAAGCAGATTACTAAACAAATAACTTGTCAAGATTGATTACTCTTTTTAGATGTTCTTCTACTTTGCGTAAGGATAGAAAGCCTCATCAATATGCTTCAACTCATGTCCTTCGGGGTGAATTACAATAGAAATAATATCAAACCTAGCTTCCATATCATATTCATGACTTCCAATATAAGCATTAGCAGCTCTAATAATAAAGCCCTGTTGCTTTTTAGAAAGAGTAAGTTCAGGTTCAACAAGATAATCTACACTTCTAGTTTTAACTTCTACAAAAACCAAACAATTATCTTTTAATGCGATAATATCAATCTCAAGATGACTAAATCTCCAGTTTCTTTCTAGAATATGATAACCATTTTTTGACAAATAATCTACCGCCAATTGCTCTCCAAGAATTCCCGTTTCATTATGCTTAGCCATTCTTATATCTTATATCTTAACTCTTAATTATTTCTCCTTTCTCTATTCTCCCTCAATCTTTTCTTTCAAAGATTTAAAACCATCTCCGAGTACCTCATTTGCATTAAGTACGGTTAAGAAGGCATTAGGGTCAATTTTATGAATAAATCCTTGCAGAATCATAAGTTCACGACGATTTACAACAGTGTATATTATTGTTTTCTTTCTTCCATCGTACATCCCTTTGCCATGTACAAAAGTGCCGCCTCTCTTTAAGTCGTTAATTATTTTATCTCTAATCTCTTCATATTTATCAGAAATAATAAATAGTGTTTTGTCATAATTCATTCCTTCAATTACTACATCCACTACTTTTCCAGTAATAAAAATTATTATCCAAGATACTAATGGAATAAGAGGGTCTTTAAATGCTATCCAACTAATTAGTACAATTGCAGAATCTACATAAATTATTAATTGACCTAGTGGTAAATTAATATGTTTAGAAATTATCATTGCAATAATATCTGAACCCCCAGATGTTGCCTTCGATTTAAATACTAACCCGAGTCCAATACCAATAAGAACACCGCCATAGAGAGCTGATAGTAATGGTTGATTAGCTACAAATGGAGCATAACCATGGAAGTACTCTAAGCCTGATATCCATCCAGATAATAGAAGCATTCCAACAATAGTTTTTGCTCCAAAACGAGGCCCTAAAATCCAAAAACCTAGTATTGTTAGTGGTATATCCATTAATATGCCACTTAACCCAATTGGGAAACCAAATAAATGATGCAATACAATTGCAATCCCGTATACTCCACCAGGTGCAAATTTGTAAGGACTAATAAAATACACATAGGCAATACCCATTATAAACGTACCCAGTACAATGAATAAATACGCTCTAAACCAACTCCAACTAAATAATTTTTCTTTTGTAATAAATGCCATAGTACTTATTCTTAATAATGATTAATTCATTTTAATAAATGAGCGGCGAAAATAGTGTATAGATTAATACATACTTCATGTATTTTCTGAGGAATTTACTTGATAATTAATTACAATGATAATTATTTTTGTGAAAATTCATCTTCATTCTCAAGGGGTATGTTAATAACATCATTTCTATGAGTGTAGAAAACGAAGCTGTAATAGAGAAGGATTATTCCAATTAGCATTACTATATATCCAACAAACTGTAATGGAAATGTTGGCCAAATTAGAATTGCAACTCCTAATACTATTGATATAATACTATTAATAAGAATAACACTAATATTTCCAGCAATATTCTTTTGACTAGGTGCTTGAAATAATTGAATAACTCCTACTAGAATAAGCCAAACAGAAATAAAATATATCATAAAATCTAATACAAGCTCTGGTTGAAATACAAGAAATGCACCAACAGTTAGGTTAATAATTGACTGTAAGTACCATAAAATTTTATTCTTTACGATTATTTGTTTTGAATTATAAGTGTATAGTAATAAGCTTATTCCACTAAGAATTAATACTACACCAATTCCAATTACAATTGATAAATATATAGTCTTTGGTATAAAAACTAGCACACTTCCTATTGTAATAGTTATTATTGCATTAATTAAAATATTAGTCCATCTATTCCCTGTTCTTATTGTAGTATTGCTCATGTTATTATTTGTTTAATTTATACTTTATACAAATGTACTAGAAATAATTGAAATATTATTAAATATTGTTATTTGATGAACAAATGTTCATTAAATTTGCAGCCTAAATTTAGTGTAAGTTAGAAAACAATTATTAAAATTATTGAATGTCAAGACCAGTAAGACATAGAAGAATGCAACGACCACCTCTCATTAAGGGATTAATTCCTTATGGAGGTCAAGTTGTTTCAGACGAAGTAGTTATGTTGCTTATGGAAGAATATGAAGCAATTAGGCTTATGGATTACGAAATGCTTAATCAAGTAACCGCGGCTAAAATGATGAATGTTTCAAGACCAACATTTACTCGGATCTACGACTCTGCAAGAAAGAAGATTTCGAAAGTACTAGTACTATCTCTTAAACTTGAAATAGGAGGTGGTAATGTTGAACTTCAGGGACAGTGGTATACTTGTAATGAATGTCATGCAATATTTGAAATAGGGGATGTAGATATTAATGATTTGTATTGTTCACATTGTAATTCAAAAAGTCTTGGAAGTATTAATGACCAATTATTGAATCATGAAAGGCAGAAACATAATTATTTTCAGCGAGATAGAGTAAAAAATGATTCAGATTGTGTATGCCCAGATTGTGGTTTTAAAATATCGCACAAAAGAGGTGTTCCTTGTAGAAAAGCTAATTGCCCAAAATGTAATATTCCTCTCTACCGTAAATAGAAATTAACAAATAGATAAATAATAAATATATAATAATAAATAATAGTTTAAATTATGAAAAATAATAGAATAGCAATACCAATGGCAGCAGGAAAACTTAGTTTGCATTTTGGTCACTGCGAACAATTTGCAGTAATTGATATTGAAAATAATAAGATAGTTAAAGAATCATTAGTTAATCCACCAGAACATGTGCCTGGCTCATATCCAAATTTTCTTGCTAAAAATGGAGTAAAAGAAGTACTAGTTGGTGGAATTGGTCAAAAAGCAGTTGATATTTTTAATAAGAATGGAATTAGAGTTCATACAGGTGCTCAATTAAAATCAATGAATGATTTAGTAGATGATTATCTAAATGATAGATTAGTTACAGGAGTAAATAACTGCGACGGTGGATGTGATTAATTTTGTTTCCTGAGTTTTCTCATTGTGTAAATACAATATTCACAACTCAGAACTTTTTAATGAATAAGCATAGCTATAGTAAGTAGAAAAGGTGGTAGGTAAAACAAATATTGCTGCTTTTTTTGCTACTTTAGCTAATAATGTTTTATTTGCCAACTGTGATATGGAGAAAGTGAATTTGTATATAATATTTAATCCAATTATTGAGAAATCTTTTGAATATTATTTTAGAATGTCTTTTATGCTCTTCTAGTGATAAGCTTTAACTCCTGCTAATATTTCTATATCTAAATAGTCCTCTTCAGGAGGTATTGGACAAGAATACTTATGATTGTACGCGCAATATGGATTGTATGCTTTATTAAAATCTATTGTTAAACTTTTGCCATTCTTGGGAATTCTTAAATCAATATATCTGCCACCAGCATAAGATGTTAATCCACTTGTTTTATCATTAAAAAGCATAAAAAGATAATCTTTATACTTATCCTTTTTTGCAAGTTCAACATTTTTATAAATATTTATCTTTAGGTTTTTTCCTTTTAATTTGAAGCTTGCTACGCCGTATTTAACATAGACAGGTAACCTATCAGTGGTAGTCTTCATTCCAAATTCTTTCTGGTTATTATTTAATTCTAACTTAGCTTCTACTTTAAAATCTTCGTTTATACTATAAAATTCTAATTCTTTAAAATTCACTAAATCTTCATCTGTTAAAGGACTAGTTTTAGGGTTATTAAATTCAGAAT
>QMPB01000365.1 GCA_003648395.1 Bacteroidota bacterium | reverse complement strand
TACAATACTTTATTGGGTTCATGTAAATTCTAAATTTGATCCAATACCAGGCACTAAAAGTGGAAAAGACCAAGATCCTGAAGAATATAATAATGCAGTAGCTAGAACTATGACTTTAGATAAGCAAATGGTGCCTTTATTCGATATAGAGGAGAATATTTATGGAAAAAAATTAGATAAGTATCTATAATTGAAAAAATAAAGATATAAAGGATAATAAACAATTATGGGTAGATTTAAGCCCTCATTCAATTATGGATGGGGGCTTTTTATGAAATTGATAATTATTCTAAGCTTGAAGACCTATTTTATTTCTGTATTTTAGCTCTTTAATTAGAAATAATAATTGGTTTTGAACTTTAGAAAGATTATTACGATTCTCTACCTTATCTTTCTTTCTGTGAATGTGTTTTCGCAGAATACAAACTCTCTACGCTCAAAAACCTTTAATAGTACTCAAGATACTTTGTTCTTAGATACTTTAGTTGTATTACCTAGTACTATTTCTTTAATAAATAATTCTGGTAAAAAAATTGACACTTCATTTTTTAAAGTTAATGCATCAGATTCTTATATTGTATTTACAAAGAAAGTTGATAAAAAGTATTTACCCATAACAGTAAATTATAATGTTATTCTATTTGATATAAAAGCAGAGTATTATCATAAAAAATGGGAAATAAAACCTAAATCAGAATGTGGGGAGCAAGAATTTTACTCTTATTATAATCATCAATTAAAGAAGAATGATAGAGGTTTTTTAGGGCTTAACGACTTCCAGAAAAGCGGAAGTATCTCTAGAGCTGTTTCTGTGGGTAATAGTCAGAATTTGAGTGTGATGTCTAACATGAATCTTCAAATAGCTGGTAAAATATCTGATAACCTTGAACTTATTGCTTCTATTTCTGATGATAATATCCCTATACAACCTGATGGTAATACTCAACAATTGCAAGATTTTGATAAAATATTTATTCAAATAAAACATAAAAAAGGACAAATTACAGTTGGAGATTTTGAGATGAAACGTCCAAAATCATACTTCCTCAACTACCATAAAAAAGCTCAAGGACTAAATATTAGTACTAATCTAGACTTAAAAAATAAAACAAAGTTAGATGTTTATGGAAGTGTAGCCCTTAGTAGAGGTAAATATTCGAGAAATAAGATAGCAGGAATTGAAGGTAATCAAGGGCCATATAAATTAATTGGTGCTAATTTTGAAAGGGCAATAATTGTTCTCTCTGGAACTGAAAAAGTTTTTGTTGACGGTATATTGTTAAAACGTGGGCAGAACTACGACTATATAATAGATTATAATACTGCTCAAATTGTTTTTATGCCTTCTTTCCTCATTAATAAGGATAAAAGAATTAGTGTTGAATTTCAATATTCTGATAGATATTATGCTCGTTATCTTGCTAATGTTGGATTTAAGTATTCTACTAATAAATGGCGATGGAAAACAGATTATTATATTGAAAGCGACCTTCAAAACCAACCCATTGATCAAGAACTTAGTGACATTCAAAAACAGCTTTTATATAGTATTGGTGATAGTTTACAGCTTGCAATAAGCCCTTCTGCCGACAGTGTGGCATTTAATGGTAGTGAGGTTTTGTATAAAAAAGTAGATAGTCTTGGATATTCTCCTGTATATGTTTATTCTATATCTCCAGACAGCGCATTTTATAGATTGGCATTCTCATTAGTGGGAGCAGGAAATGGAAATTATGTACAGGATAAAAGTAGTGCCAACGGAAGAGTATTTAAGTGGGTAAAGCCAATTGGCGGCATCAGTCAAGGTGATTATGAGCCTATCGTATTGCTTGTTACACCTAAAAGAAAACAGATGATAACCACTATGGGTGAAGTAGAAATAATAAAGAATACTATAATTCATGCAGAGCTTGCTTTTAGTAATGAAGATCTGAATTTAATTTCACCTTACAATAAAGAAAATAATACAGCTCCTGCTCTAAATGTATGGATTAGCAATACACTTAACCTATCAAAGAAAGTTAATCCTTGGCAGTTAAAATCTACGGCTTCTTATGAATTTGTTCATGCTGATTTTAAACCAATAGAAAGATTTAGAAGTGTGGAGTTTAATAGAAATTGGAATGTGCAAGACTATGAGAACAAAGATCAACAACTAATAGGAGCAACATTTAAATTGGTAAAGAAGAAAACGGGAATTATTGAATATTCGTTTAAAAATTTCATCGAAGAAGAGGTTTATCAGGGAAATAGAAATAGTCTTATTGCAAATATTAATAAACACACATGGAAATTCAATACAAATATCTCTTTGACAAATACAACTGAAACAAGATGGAATACACGGTTTTTTAGACATAAAATTGGAATTGAAAAAAGCATTAATGGATATAAAATTGGATTAAAAGAAAATGCGGAAAACAATAATTTCAATATTAAAAATAGCGATAGCTTATTCAAAAACAGTTTTAAATTTCAAGAGATTGAGACATATATTCAAAGCCCAGATACATCAAAATCCAATTTGCGAATACATTATAAATGGAGAGAAGATTATTTACCAACATCGACAAAGCTTGTAAAATCGATGAATGCTAATGAGTTTGGGTTTAAATTGGCAATGTTAAAATCGAAAGCAAATAAGATTAATATTCTAGCTAATTATCGGCAATTAATGATTACAGATAGCTCACTAACAACTCAAAAACCAGAACAGACTTCCATCGGTAGAGCTGAATACATTGTTAATTGGGCCAAGGGAAGCATCCGTGCACAAACATTCTATCAAATTGGATCAGGAATGGAAGCTAGTAAAGATTTTAGCTATATTGAAGTAGCAGCAGGAAAAGGGGTTTATTCTTGGATAGATTATAATGATAATGGAATAAAAGAGCTTGATGAATTTGAAGTAGCTATTTTTCAAGACCAAGCAAATTATATTAGAATTTACGTGCCTAGTAATAATTATACAAAAACCTATAACAATCAGTTTAGCACAAGCATTATGCTTAATCCATCAAGGCTGTGGCGAAGATCGGAAATAGGACTTCTTAAAATTATTGCTCATTTTTCAAATCAACTAATTTACAGAAGCTCATTAAAAACAGTAAATAATGATTGGAATGATTTTGCTAATCCATTCTATAACAATTTGGAAGATAAATTACTAAACAGTTTAAATACTTCATTTAGAAACACTTTCTATTTCAATAGAGGCCATTCAAAATATGGTGCAGATTATACTATACTAAGTAATAGTAATAAGATTTTAATGATGAACGGCTACGAAAGTAGAAAGAGAAAGGAACATCAAATAAAGCTCAGGTGGAATATTAATAGAGCATTCTTAATTCAGATAAATGGCGATATTGGAAATAAAATGGCTCTTTCAGACTATTTTAAGAATAAGGAATTTGATATTGATTACTATAAAACAGAAGCTAGAATAACATTTCAGCCTAATAGAATATTTAGAATCAGTTTGCCTATTTCTATGGGGGAGAAAAACAATAGTCAAGTATATGGAGCTGAAAAAAGTCAATCCATAGAAATAGGACTTAGAGGTAAATTTAGTATGTTAAGTAAGGGTAGTCTATCTGCAAATATTAAACAGATTAAACTTAAATATAATACTACTCCAAATGGAAATATTGCTTTTGAAATGCTTGATGGACTTCAGCCTGGAACTAATTATACTTGGACTATTAATTATCAACGAAATCTGATGAATAATCTTCAATTAAGCTTTGTGTATAATGGGCGTAAGAGTGAGAAAGTTGATGTAATTCATGTAGGAAGTGTGCAATTAAGGGCTTTCTTTTAAATGACAAAAGCCGAGCTTATGCTCGGCTTTATAATTATATTTGTTTTTGACTTTTCTTTATAGAATAGTAGTAAACTCAAAGTGCTCAGAGATAGATTCATTCTGAGAAATTCTATGAATAACATCAGCAAATAATGCTGCTGTTGATAAAGTGCTTATCTTATCACAACTTGTATTTTTTAATGGAATAGTATCTGTTAATATTAATTCGCTAAGAGCAGATTCTCTAATGTTTTTATATGCATTTCCTGATAGTACTGCGTGAGTAGCTAAAGCACGAACAGAATTAGCTCCTTGTTCCATCATTAAGTTTGCCGCTTTTTTAATTGTTCCAGCAGTATCAATAATATCATCAACAAGAACAACATCTTTTCCCTTTACATCTCCAATTACTACCATGCTACTAATCTTATTAGCACCACTTCTTTGTTTAAAGCAGATTACCAAATCAGTATTTAGAAATTTTGCATAAGCAGCAGCTCTTTTTGCTCCTCCAGTATCTGGAGATGCCATAACAATGTTATCTAAATTTAGACTTTGTAAATAGGGCACAAATATGCTAGAAGCATACATATGATCAAATGGTACATCGAAGAACCCTTGTATCTGGTCAGCATGTAAGTCCATAGCTACCACTCTATCAACACCTGCGGCGGTAAGTAAATTTGCCATTAATTTTGCACCAATTGGTACGCGAGGTTTATCTTTTCTGTCTTGTCTTGCAAATCCAAAATAGGGGATAATAACTACTACCTTTCTAGCAGAAGCTCTTTTTGCTGCATCAACCATCATTAATAATTCAAAAATATTTTCAGTAGGAGCAAAGGTGCTCTGTATAATAAAAATATCATGACCTCTTATCGTTTGCTCAAATGATGGTTGGAATTCGCCATCACTAAATTTTGAAAATGTAACTTTTCCTAGTTCAATACCATATGTATTAGCTATTTTATTAGCTAATTCATGGTTTGAGTTTCCTGAAAAAATGGTAACCTTTGGCTTCATGTCTGTGTGTTTAGAATTGTAAGATTTAAGATATCACAAAAATATAAAAAGCTATTGGTTTTTTATCACAATTTGTGAAATTTATTTCAATAAAAATGGGATTTAATTTACATCAAATCCCATTTAATACACTATTATATTTTATTACACTATTTATATGCACCTTGTTTCATTTTCATGCCATGGTGATGGCCTTTATTTTTCTGCATCATACCACTATGCATGTCAAAATAAACTCTTTGATCTTCGGTTAGAACTTTTCGTACTTCTTGGCGAAAATTAGCTCTAATTTTCATTATTGCAACCTTATCTTCACCAATGCTTTCTATTTGTTTGTTTATAGCTTTCATATTTGGTTCTGTTGCACTTGATAAGGTGTTTAAACGTGCCATCTTCTCTTTTAAGGAGTTTCTTAATGGAAGAGCCTCTTTCATCATTGCCGTTCTCTTTGTTTTGAGTTGTGTCTTTTGCTCGTCAGTGATATTAGGTATATTTTGGAAAGAATTCTTCTGATAATTGGAATACATCATGTTCTTATTCCCTTTCATCCCATTCATATTACCTTTTTGTGCACTTAACGGACTACTTATTAGTAGTACTGAAATTACTATCATACTTAATATTGCTGTTGCTTTCTTCATCTGATTATGTTTTAATTGTTTAAATTATTAATTATTTT
>QMPB01000364.1 GCA_003648395.1 Bacteroidota bacterium | reverse complement strand
GCCATTTGGTATTTGGCCTCTGCATCAATTACTGTGGTTTCAAAGCGTTCCATCATAGTATTTACAACGAAATCTTTATTAGTTGTGCCTTCGTTAACTTCTACATCAAAAGATTGATTATCGTATAGAAAAGAGTAAATCGTAGAAGTTAGATTTTGTATATCAGCTTCTAAAACTTTACCATCAATTTTTATTTTAACATTATCACCATTACGCTCAATAAGCTCGCATTCGTAGGTTTTGTCGTCTATTTTTATATCTACCGTCATTATATCTAAAACTTATTGGTTATTATTATAATCGCATAGCGTTTTTGCGTCTGCCAAAAGACTTCCACTCACTCTTTGTACACTCTTGAGTTTCTTCTTTAGAATTACCCTTATCAAGATTGTTTAAATAATGAACAAATGTTGCTGCTACAGCAAAAACTTTATGGTTTATTGGATGCTCTTCTTTTCTTTTAAGGAAATCTATATTATTATCAATAAATTGAGTTGTATATCTTCCTTCAACAAATTCAGGAGCCTCTAATATTCTACCTAAAAATCGAATATTAGTTTTTACACCACTAATTTTGTAATTATAAAGAGCTCTTTTCATTCTTTCTATAGCCTGCTCACGATTTTTACCTGTAACAATAAGTTTCGAAATCATTGGATCATAATGAATAGGGATAGTATATCCGCTATATATATAACCATCATGACGAATCCCAGGACCCAGAGGAACATCAATATTCTTAACTAGTCCAGGGCTTGGCATAAAATTTTCGCAAGGAGCCTCGGCATAAATTCTTGCTTCAATTGAGTGTCCCAATTGTGATAAATCTTCTTGCTTATATTCCAACTCCATACCTGCAGCAACTTGAATTTGCTGACGCACAAGGTCAACACGAGTTACTTGTTCAGTAACAGGATGCTCAACCTGTAGGCGAGTATTCATTTCTAAGAAATAATAATTTAAGTCATCATCCACAAGAAATTCGATGGTTCCGGCACCAACATAGTCAACAGCTTTTGCCGCCATTACAGCCTGTTCTCCCATTTTCGCTCTTAGCTCAGGAGTCATTAAAGGCGATGGTGATTCTTCCATTACCTTTTGATGACGACGCTGCACAGAGCATTCGCGCTCAAAAAGATGAATTACGTTTCCATGAGAATCACCTAATACTTGAATTTCGATATGGTGAGGATTTTCAACGAATTTTTCTACATAAACTGTATCATCACCAAAACCAGCTAAAGCTTCACTTTTTGCAGCTCTAACTCCAGGAATAATCTCTTCCTCAGTACGAACAAGGCGCATACCTTTTCCACCACCACCAGCAGAAGCTTTAATCATTACAGGAAGCCCAACCTCCTTAACAATACGTAATGCTTCCTCATCAGAAGTAATATTATCTTTGGTGCCTGGTACAACTTGAACTCCTGCAGCAATCATCTTCCTACGTGCAGAAATTTTGTCTCCCATTACCGAGATAACCTTAGATGTTGGTCCTATGAAAATAATTCCTTCGGACTTGCATCTATCAGAGAATTCAGCATTTTCACTTAAAAAACCATAACCTGGGTGAATAGCATCAGCTCCAGATTTTTTAGCTACGTCAATAATTTTATCAATTACCAAATAACTTTCTGCCGATGGAGCTGCTCCAATATGGTAGGCCTCGTCAGCTAAGCGTACATGCTGTGATGTGCGATCCACATCAGAAAACACAGCTACGCTCTTAATTCCCATTTCGCGGCAAGTGTGCATCACTCTGATAGCTATCTCACCTCGATTTGCAATTAAAATCTTCTTAATCATAAAAATGATATTTGTTTAAACATTTGTTTGTTATACATTTCTTAATTTTAATTTCGCAAGAATTTCATGAATTTAGCAAGTCTTGCGAAATAAAAAACAAAAAACTTTCATCACTTTTGATGCGATGAAAAATTGGTTCGTAAAAATACGAAGATTTTTATAAGTCGCAAATATCTAAAGTGTTAATTTCATAACAATATTGAGTTCTTTCAGAGCTTTTATTTGAGATGTAAAAATATGTTTGTAAGCATAGTATAATGTGTGTTTTAGATAGCATAAGGAGCTAATAGAAAGTCTTTCAGCGAGTGAATTACAATTAGTATTGACTGTGTTTTTTAGGTAATTTATTGTAAATAAATAGTATGCATGCGTACCTTAATCCAATTATTCTGCCTAAAACACTAAAACTTTTATAATTATTAAAAAAAAGCAATTTTAAAAATCTTATCTTTGATGATTATAAATCTGTAGATAAATCTAATATGAATATTCTTAAAGTTTCAATATTGTTGTTTACTATTCTGTTTATTGGTTCGTGTACTGAAACTAAAGTTGAGGAACTAAAATATATTCCAACAGAGATAGATATTATTCCTAGGCCTATTATAATGGAAGTTGCTGATGGATTTTTTGAAATAAATAGCAATACTAAGATTATTGGTAATAGCGAAATGATGAATTCTATCAATATCCTTCGTGCATATTTATCCAAAGGTTTGAAAGAGAATATTGGCGACAATGGAGTGGGAAATACAATAATTTTCTTAACAGATGATGAATTAAATAATGATGAAGCATATAGAATAGAAGTTGGAAAAGATGTATTGTCAATAAAAGCTAGTAGTGATAAGGGTGCTTTTTACGCAATTCAAACTTTACGACAGATAATTCCTGCAGAAATGGAAAATTCGACATGTAAAACCAATAGTTTAGAAGTACCATATTATAAGATTTATGATTCTCCTCGTTATGAATACCGAGGATTTATGCTAGATGTAGCACGTCATTTTTATACCGTAGCTGAGGTAAAAAGGGTAATAGATTTATTAACGATTTATAAAATAAACACCTTGCATATGCACCTAACGGATGACCAAGGTTGGAGAATAGAAATAAAATCGTGGCCCGCTCTTACTTTATATGGTTCTACATCCTCAGTAAATAGTGAGCGACATGGTTTTTATACTCAAGACGAATTTCTTGAGATTCAAGCTTATGCTTTGAAACATCATATCGAATTAATCCCTGAAATTGATATGCCAGGACATACAAATGCTGCTTTAGCTTCCTATCCAATTTTAAATTGCAATGGAGAAGCCCCAGAACTGTATACAGGTGTAGAGGTCGGTTTTAGTTCTCTTTGTGTTGCCAAAGACACTACCTACGCTTTTATTAATGATGTATTGCGCGAAATAGCAGCTATTACAACAGGAAGATATATTCATATTGGTGGTGATGAGTCGCATTCTACAGCTACAGCTGACTATATTACTTTTATTAATAGAGTTAGAAAAATGGTTAGAGACAATGGCAAAGAACCCATAGGATGGGATGAGATAGCTAATGCAGAAATAGAAAAAGGTGCGATTGTTCAATATTGGGGCGATGTAAAGAATGCACAGCTAGCAGCAAAGAAAAAAGCAAGAATTATTATGTCGCCAGCAGATAGGATTTACCTTGATATAAAGTATAATGATTCAACAAAATTGGGACTTAAATGGGCAGGCTTTAATGATGTAAAAGATGCATACGATTGGAAAGTTGATAATTTGGTAGAAGGAGTATATGGTGATATGATAATGGGAATAGAAGCCCCATTATGGACAGAAACCATAACTAGTGTTGATGATATTGAGTATATGATGTTTCCTAGAATAATTGGTGTAGCAGAAATTGCTTGGTCTGATGGTGGAGGAAGAAATTGGGAGAATTATAAAGTACGCCTTGCAAAACAAAAGTTACGCCTTGAGAAATTGGGAGTAAATTTTTATAAGTCTGATTTAGTAGAATGGAAATAATAGGATCTAAATATTAAATTTTCATTTTTATATGGGCTAATAAAATATGATTTCTGAGTTTCTCTATTTGTTTACTATAAGTAAAAGGAGAAGAATTCAGCATTACATTACTAATTAATGTTTTATCATTAAAGGTATAGTATGGATAAATGCCAAACTATAGTAGTGCTATGCTTCTTGCTCATTATTAATATATTAACGGCTGTTAAGGAAATGATTTTTATATACCATAATCTATTATATACTATCTGAGTTATAAATATAGTTTAATCATTGTGTTTGTGTATGACATATGTAAATATTTTTTTTGTGAAATATGTTAATTTTCCTAAAATTTTGATAATAAAAATATATAGCTTTGCCTTTTCAAAGTAAGAAAATGACAACAAAAATCAAATCATTACGGAAGCAGCTGATGTTCACTGCTATGGTGGTATCCTTTCTATGGGTTATCATTGGTGATTTGGTGTCAATTCACTTAAAGGTTTACTTTGGCGATAAATATTCCGAATGTCAACATCATCCTTTTGCCAAAACAAATAAAGGTGATACCAAGTATTTTAAAGTAAAAGACCATAAATCTAAAGATGACTCTTCAATAAATCATTTAGTTTTTATTGCGTCAAATTCAATAAATATAAATACGTTAAAAGCATTTGATTTCTATAATTATCAAATTATAGATTTATCAATACACAAAATCCTAGTTTCAGTATCTCAACGTGGCCCTCCCGCAAAAGCATAATTTTCTTTTTATACACCTAATAATTTACTCTTTGAGTATGAGATGGTGTGATTATTAACGTCATACTTCGGTACAATTTTCCTTGGGGAAAATCATTCCCCCAATTTTTATCTGGGATGACGTCAATAGTAAATTTTCAATTTATTTTATTAGGCTTTTATAGAAAAAACTAGGCATTATTTTGTGTTTCAAAATGGTGTGTAAAATGCTATGTATGAAGAATATTATAGTATTTCTGTTATGCTTAATGCCTATAATAGGTATTTCGCAAAATGGAATGATTAGTGTTTTTGATAAGGAAACTAGGCAAGCAATTCCGTTTGTAAATATTAGTTTTGAATCAATAAAAACTGGTGAACAGAAATTTGCTATCTCTAATACTAAGGGGAGAGCAGAAAACCCATTTCAAGGAGCTTGTATTATCTCTATTTCTCATATTGGCTATCTAAATTTAGTAGATACCATCGATGGAAGTAGTAATCCTATTTTTTATCTTCAGGCTGATTTTTTTGATCTTAATCAGGTGGTTATTACTGCCACTCGTTCCGAAAAATCACTGAAAGATGCTCCTGTTATAACGCAAGTAATTACGGCGAAGAGTATAAGTGCTCGTGGTATTAGTAATGTGCAGGACGTGCTCTCACAAGATGTGCCTGGCTTGGAATTCCAGCGTGGAGGATTTGGTGCAGACATTAAAATGCAAGGACTTGAGGCTAAGAATATTCTTATACTTATTGACGGTGAGCGCATGGCTGGCGAAAGTGGAAATAATATCGATTATTCACGCCTAAATGTTGATAATATTGAAAGAATAGAGATTGTTAAAGGCGCTGCCTCAGCTTTATATGGTTCTAAAGCAATGGGAGGTGTTATTAATATTATTACCAAAGATGCTCAAAAGAAGTTTGAAGTATCGGCAGGAGTTAAGTACACTCAGTCTAATGAGAAAAAT
>QMPB01000363.1 GCA_003648395.1 Bacteroidota bacterium | reverse complement strand
TCTGGAACTAATAAGCTTATTAATCCTTTTTTCATTCTACAAAGATACAAATAGCGCATCAATTTAGGAATTAGCCAGTTTATTGAATATTATGTTGCTACATGATTTTATATTGTGTTATTTTAGTTACTTAACGTTTCTATTTTTTTATTTTTTTTCATGATATTTATTCCCGCTAATATGCAATTGTATTATACTGTATAACAATTTATTACATGACTTATAGGAGGAAGTGTTAATCTACTTTTTATAAAACACATCCCAAAACCATATTGTTAATAAACTTCCATACTAGTTGTAATATATTGAAATACAAACTGATAAACCATGAATAAAATTCTTCAACATTTAATACATTTACGCAATTTATCAGCCTTAGTATATTATCTTTGCCTTTTAAAAATATCAATATAATTAAAATGCAAAACCCAATTGTATTATGATAATTTTCTTTAAGAATCCACAAACTTTCTATGCTGTTCAAACTGAATCAGAGCTTTCTAAAGATGAAATATTTAAGTTAAAATGGTTATTTGGACGTGCAGAACATATTGCTGATACTTCATTATCAGGTACTTTTATTGGTCCTAGAAAAGAGATGATTACACCTTGGAGCACTAATGCAGTTGAAATTGCCAAAAACATGGGAATTGATTCTTTAATAAGAGTTGAAGAGTTATATTTTACAAAGGAAAAAGAGCCGCAGTTTGACTCAATGTTAAAGTCTGTTTATCATAATCCTAATCAAGATATTTTTAAAATTGATAAAGCAGCGGAGCCGATTTTATTTATTGACGATTTACATACTTATAACAAATCGGAAGGTTTGGCATTGAGTGATGATGAAATTACTTATTTAGAGGATGTTGCAAAGCAAATAGGGAGAAAACTAACTGATGGTGAATTATATGGCTTTGCCCAAGTTAATAGTGAGCATTGTCGTCATAAAATATTCAACGGTTCGTTTATTATTGATGGAAAAGAGATGCCAAATTCTCTTTTTAGCATGATTAAAAAAACATCAAAAGAAAATCATAATCATATTGTCTCTGCTTATAAAGATAATGTAGCTTTTATTGACGGACCTAAGGCTCAGCAATTTGCTCCTAAGTCGCAAGATAAAGCTGATTTCTTTGAAATAAATGAAATTGATAGCTTAATAAGTATTAAAGCTGAAACACATAATTTCCCAACTACAGTAGAACCATTTAATGGTGCTGCAACAGGTTCTGGTGGAGAAATTAGAGATAGAATGGCAGGAGGAAAAGGGAGTAATCCTTTGGCAGGAACTGCTGTTTATATGACTTCTTATCCTCGGCATACTGATGAAGCTAGAAAATGGGAAGATAGTATAGAAGAACGTCCTTGGCTTTACCAGACACCATTAGAAATTCTTATTAAAGCTTCGAATGGAGCTAGTGATTTTGGAAATAAGTTTGGGCAGCCTCTTATTAATGGTAGTCTTTTGACATTTGAGCATTTTGAAGAAGCTAAAAAATATGGCTTTGATAAAGTAATAATGCAAGCTGGTGGTATTGGCTATGCTAAAAAGGAAGATGCTGAGAAAGACATTCCTAATGTAGGCGATAAAATTATTGTTATGGGAGGCGACAACTACCGCATCGGAATGGGTGGCGGTGCTGTTTCTTCTGTTGCTACTGGCGAATTTGCTAGTGGTGTTGAACTTAATGCAGTGCAGCGTTCCAATCCTGAAATGCAGAAAAGAGTGCAAAATGTGGTTCGTGCAATGACAGAATTGGGTAAGAATCCAATTGTTTCTATCCACGACCATGGTGCTGGTGGACATTTAAATTCACTTTCTGAATTGGTTGAGGCTACTGGTGGTATTATTGAACTAGAGAAATTACCTATAGGAGACCCAACTTTATCAGCCAAAGAAATAATTGGTAATGAGTCACAAGAACGAATGGGACTTATTATTAAAGCCGAAGATGTTGCTCTTATGGAGAGAATATCAGAACGTGAACGAGCACCTTTCTATGTTGTTGGAGAAGTTACTGGCGATATGAGATTTGCTTTTGTTAGCAAGAATGGTAATCCACTAGATTTAGATTTAGGTTACTTATTTGGAAAACCCCCAAAAACAGTACTTATTGATACTTCTGAAACTCAGAGTTTTGATTCAATAAATTACAAAAGTGAAGATATTAAGCAATCCATAGAGAATGTATTGAGTATTGAAGCTGTGGCTTGTAAAGATTGGTTGACAAATAAAGTTGACCGTTCTGTTTCAGGTAGAGTTGCTAAACAGCAATGTGCAGGAAGTATTCAATTACCTTTAAATAACCTTGGTGCTATGGCTATTGATTTTCAAGGTAAAGATGGTATCGCAACTAGCCTTGGCCATGCACCCATTGCTGCTCTAATTGACGAAAGAAAAGCATCTCGAATCGCCATTGCAAAATCCTTAACAAATATTGTATGGGCTCCTTTGCAAGATGGAATTAAAGCTCTTTCTTTAAGTGCTAATTGGATGTGGCCAGCAAAGAATGATGGTGAAAATTCAAGATTATATAATGCTGTTGAAGCTATAAGCGATTTTGCAATTGATTTAGGAATAAATATTCCTACAGGAAAGGATTCTTTATCAATGAAGCAGAAATATGATGATGAAGTTGTATTCTCTCCAGGCACTGTGATTATTACAGCTGTTGGTCATATTAGTGATATTAATAAAATTGTTGAACCCGTAATTAAGAATTCGGAGAATAGCAAGCTGATTTATATTGATTTCTCTAAATCCGCTTTTGAATTAGGTGGTAGTAGTTTTGCTCAAACACTTAATAAAATAGGTAAAGATACACCTGATATTAAGGATGCCAAATATTTTATTCAAGCATTTAATACTATTCAACAGCTTGTAAATGAGAATATTATTATTTCTGGACATGATGTTTCTGCTGGTGGTTTAATAACTACTTTATTGGAAATGACTTTTGCCCAAAATGATATGGGTTTGGATATTGATTTAACAGATATTGGAGAGAAAGATTTACTAAAGGTTCTTTTTAGTGAGAATCCTGCAATTGTTATTCAGGTTGAAGATGAAAAATCATTTTTACAAATCATGCGTAAGAATGGAATTAGTTTTAATGAAATTGGTAAGATAAATTCTTATCGTGAATTCAATTTGAAGCATTATTCTGAAGAATTAGAACTAGATATTAATTATCTAAGAGATGTTTGGTATAAAACATCATACTATTTTGATAAACACCAAACACAAAATAATTCAGCTGACAGTAGATTCAAAAATTATAAATCACAAGTACTTCATTATCGTTTTCCTGAGAATTTTACAGGAAAGTACAGCAATTACAAAACAAATAAACGTCCAATAGCTGCAATTATTCGCGAAAAAGGAGTGAATGGTGATAGAGAAATGGCTTACTCTCTTTATCATGCTGGTTTCGAGGTTAAAGATGTTCATATGATGGATCTAATTTCTGGCACAGAAGATTTATCTGAAGTTAATATGATAGTTTTTGTTGGTGGTTTCTCTAATTCTGATGTACTTGGCAGTGCAAAGGGATGGGCTGGAGCATTCTTATACAATGAGAAAGCAAAGAAAGCTCTAGACAATTTCTATGCTCGTAAGGATACATTAAGTTTAGGTATTTGTAATGGTTGCCAATTAATGGTTGAATTAAACCTTATAAACCCTGAACATAATAATAGATCAGAGATGCTACATAACGAATCCCATAAGTTTGAATCAGGTTTCATTAATGTAGAAATTGAAAATAATAACTCTATTATGCTTAAATCACTTGAAGGTAGTAGGCTAGGGGTTTGGGTTGCGCACGGAGAAGGTAAATTTAATTTGCCAGAATTAGAATCTAAGTATGCAATTCCTGTTAAATATGGATATTCAGAATATCCAGCAAATCCTAATGGCTCAGATTATAATGCTGCTGCTATTTGCTCTAAAGATGGTCGTCATTTAGCAATGATGCCTCACCTTGAAAGAGCGATATTTAATTGGCAGTGGGCAAATTATCCAAGCACAAGAATGCAAGATGATATAAGCCCTTGGTTTGAAGCATTTGTGAATGCTCGAAACTGGGTATTGGAAGCTAATTCCTAAATTTATACGATAGACAAAGTATAATTGTAAGTATTTAAAAGAGGAGAAAAAAGCCAAAAATTATCTTATAAATCCTAAAAAGACGCTGAAACTAACCAAAGAAAATTGTCAGAAATGACAGATTTACGGTGCATAAAACTCTAACATAAACCGCTTATTCCTGAGCGGTTTTTTATGTTTCAATTAATTAATTGGATAGAAACAATCACTTATAGCGATATAACTTTCTCATTTACAACAGAAAACAAATTAATAAAAAAATATCAAAATAAGTACGCAAGCGTACTAATATTTTTACTAACTTTGTACGCAAGCGTAACAATATTAATTTTTGATAACAATGAAGCTGGATCAATCAATAGAATTTCATATAAAAACAACCTCTCTCGCACTAACTCGTATGTACAACCAAATAGCTGAAGAATATGGTATTACGCAGACTATTGGATATATTCTTACCTATGTACACAAAGAGGGAACACCTTCAACAAAATTAGCTACTGAACTTGGAATGAAAAAGTCTAGTTTGACACGACTTTTAAAAAAAATGGAACAAGATGGATGCATTATTCGTAAAATTGAGAATGAAGATAAGAGAGTTGTAAAAATATATTTAACAAAAAAAGGAATTGAAAGAAAGAAAATAGCAAAACAAAAGGTTCTCGACTTTAATCAAATGATACTAGATAATATAAATGATGAAGAATGGGATAATTTCTTAAAGGTCTCTAATATTATTAAAGAAGTAGCTACGAAGGAGGAAATACGACTGAAGGAAATTAAAAATAATTAGTAATTATGAATTAAGAATTTACAGCGAAAACAAATACACAAATAATCAACAAAAACACATATAAAATGAAGAGAAATATTAAAAAAGTAGCAGTTCTTGGATCCGGTGTAATGGGATCTGGTATTGCATGTCATTTTGCTAATATTGGCTTAGAAGTTCTTCTTCTCGACATAGTGCCAAGAGAGCTTAATGATAAGGAAAAAGCTAAAGGTTTAACTTTAGGTGATAAAGTTGTCAGAAACAGAATTGTGAATGATGCACTAAAAGCTACATTAAAATCTAAACCGAGTCCAATTTATCGTCAATCGTTTGCCAAACGTATTACAACAGGTAATCTTGATGATAATTTAAAAGATATAAAAGACTGCGATTGGGTAATAGAAGTTGTAATCGAAAGACTCGATATTAAGCAACAGGTTTTTACAAACGTTGAGAAATATAGAAAGAAAGGAAGTCTCATAACTACAAATACTTCTGGCATTTCAATTGAAGCAATGATTGAAGGTAGAAGTGATGATTTTCAAGCTAATTTCTGCGGCACTCACTTCTTCGATCCGCCACGATATTTACAGTTGTTTGAGATAATAGCTTCTACTAAAACAGATCCTGAAGTTATAGAATTTTT
>QMPB01000362.1 GCA_003648395.1 Bacteroidota bacterium | reverse complement strand
ATGAAAGCATTTCATGCATACGACATCAGAGGAATTTATAACGAAGATTTTAACAAAGAAGATGCCTACAAAATTGGCTTCTATTTGCCTACACTATTAAAAACTAATAAAATACTTGTTGGTAGAGATGTTAGGCTTAGTTCTCCTGAAATATATGATAACCTTACACGAGGAATAAATGATGCTTGGGCAGATGTATATGATGCTGGACTTAGCACAACACCAATGATATATTGGTTGACAGCAAAATTCGATTTTCAAGCTTCAGTAATGATTACTGCCTCTCATAATGGTAAAGAATATAATGGAATGAAAATTTCTAGAGCTGGAGCAAAACCAGTGGGCTATGATACTGGGCTGTCTGAATTAGAAAAGATGCTTGATAAAGAAGTTATGGCTTGCTCTCAAAGAGGTAAGATTATTCCTTTTGACAAAAAACAAGAGTATATTGATTTTCAGAAACAATATTTGCCAAATAATATAGGCAACATGAACCTAAGTATTGACTGTTCTAATGGAATGTCTGCACTTTTGATTAAAGATATTATTGGAGAAAATCACAATTACATATTTGACACCCTTGATGGAAGCTTCCCCAATCACGAAGCAAATCCACTCATTGCTGAGAATGTTGTTGATTTGCAAAAAGCAGTAATAGAGAATAAAAGCGATTTAGGAATAATATTCGATGGCGATGCCGATAGAGTAATGTTTGTTGACGAAAAAGGAAAATTTATTTCCCCTGACTTAATGATTGCTGTTCTTGGAAACTATTTTTTAAAAAATTCTAAAGAGAAAACACTTGTTCTTCAAGATATAAGAAGTTCAAAAGCTGTTGGAGAATATCTTAGTAAATTTGGTAATACAGATGTTCACACATGGAAAGTAGGTAGAGCTTTTGCATCATTAAAAATGGCTGAAATTGATGCCACTTTTGGAGGAGAACTAGCTGGACATTACTATTTTAAAGATTTCTATTTTTCTGATTCAGGAATTTTAGCAATGCTAATTATTATTAAAGTTATTGCTGATATGAAAGAAAAAGGAATCTCTGTTTCTGAGCTAATTAATGAAATTAAAGCTTATGCTAATTCTGGAGAAATTAATTTTAGAATTGAGGATAAAGTTGGCGCTATGAATTCTGTTAAAACTTACTTTGAAGAAAATGAGGCTGTAAGTAAGTTTATGGATTTTGATGGTTATAGATTAGAATTTCAAGATTGGTGGTTCAATATAAGGCCTTCAAATACAGAACCTTATTTAAGACTAATAGTTGAGGCTAAATCAGAAGAATTATTATTAAATAAACTTGAAATAATTAATAAATTATTAAAAGAGTATTTTTAATTTCGCAAAATATTAAATACTAAATTTATAGAAATGACAGAAGACAATTTAAACAAAATAAAATCTACTCAGGTACTTGAGTTAATAAGAGTTGCACATGAGTTTTGTATATATACAGAAGAAATAGAGAATAAAGACATTATGGATTTACTATCTTTTTACCAAAAGGTGCTTCCTCTGTTATATTTAAAAGGTTCATTAATGCCTGACATTAAAGTTTCAGATACTAGCTTTAATGAGAGATTTGTTACTGAAGAACATTGGGAGAAAATATATATGAGCTTAAAAACAAAGCTTGGTGATGATGATTTTTTCTGGCATGCTGACGAGAATAATGAGCTTATTAAACTTAGTGTTGCTGATTATATGGCTGATATATATCAAGATATGAAAGATTTTGTAGTTCTTTTTCAGAAAGATAGACTTGCAGCAAAAGAGAATGCAATTTTCTCCATAAAAAAATACCATGCTATACATTGGGGTCCAAGACTTACAGATATTCTTCCTGTTTTCCATAAATTACTTTTTGCAAAAGAGATTGCATTAAATGAAGAAACAGATATTTAACATTTATTAATATATGCTTTCTAACCTATTGGAATAATAATTGTCTAAATTGCATTCGTTTTAATATTAAATATTTTACAACAATAAATTATGAGAAAATTAATATCAATTTTAACTTTATCCCTATTATTTACTACAGCTAGTTTATTTGCTCAGAATAGCGGTTACAATATTAAGGTCAAACTTCAAGACTCCCAAGACACTAGTCTTTTATTAGTTAGTTATTATGGCAATACCAACCAGATTAAAGATACTGCATACCTCCACAATGGCACTTATGATTTCAAAGGGAAAGAAGCACTAAAAGGTGGTATATATTTAGTTGTATTTCAGAATAAACAGTATTTTGAAATGATAGTTGATAAAGAACAGCATTTCTCCATGGAAACTGACCCTGCCGATCCTGTAAACAAAATGAAAGTTAAAAACTCAAAGGATAATGATGCTTTTTATGAGTATATGCTTGCTATTAACAAGCTTGGCAGAAAGGATAAAAAATTAAATGAAGAGTATAAGGCAGCAGAAGGCGATAAAACAAAGCAAGATGAGTTAAAAGAAAAGATTAAAGTTGTAAATGAAGAAGTCAAATCACTAAAACTTGATTTTATCGACAAGCATGAGGGTAGTCTTTTTGCTAATGTATTATTAGCTTCTAAAGAACCTGATGTTCCAACTATTCTACCTAAGAAAGAAGATGGAAGCGATGATTCAACTTATATTTATCGTTATTTCAAAGAACATTTTTTCGATGGTTTTGATTTTGCCGATGAAAGACTATTGCGTACTCCTATTTATGCAAGTAAAATAAAACGCTATTTCACAAAAATCTTAGTCCAACGCCCCGACAGTTTAATAAAGGAATCTATTGCTATTATTGAAAAGGCAAAGCCGAATAAAGAAACATACAAATACTGTATTTGGTATTTTACTTATGTATCAGAAACTAGTCAAATAATGGGAATGGATGAAGTATTTGTGGCTCTTGGTAAAAAGTATTACTTAACTGGTGAAGCTTATTGGGTGAATGATAAGGTACTTTCAAGAATGACTAAAAGAATTAATACACTCGACAAAATCCTCATTGGTAAGAAAGCACCAAATATGATTATGCAAGATACTTTACTTAATCTTCGTGGTCTTCATGATGTTGTAGCTGATTATACAATCGTGATTTTTTGGGATCCAGACTGTGGTCATTGTAAGCACGAAATACATGAATTAGAGCCATGGTATAAAGAGAATGGAGAAAAATACAATACTAAAATTTATGGCGTTTGCACTGATACTAATATGGTAAAATGGAAAGGAAAGATTAAAGAATATAAAATCCAAGACTGGATTAATGTTGATGGGCCACGTAGCCTCACTCCTAACTACCACGATTTATATGATATTATTTCAACTCCAACAATATACCTTCTAGATAAAAACAAGAATATTCTTGCAAAAAGACTTAGCTGGAATCAAACAACTGAGTTTATCAAAAGAGAATATGAAAATGCTCTTAAAAAGAAGAATGAGTAGATAGAATTTTGATTAATTATTTTATAGAGTTAATGTTTGAGACTAAAGAAAAATATTAACATTAATTTAAAGCACCGCCATTTCTGACGGTGCTTTAAACTTTACATCTTAAAATCAGATATATCTCTAGGAGCAAAATTATTTATATAACTAATATTCTTAGTTATTTCAGCCTTACCCATTCTAATAAATATATCAGCTGACTTTCTATATTTAATATCTCTATTGGCATCCAATAGCAATAAATATCCAAGGATTGAATATCCTGCTATCTCCACTAATCTACGAGCATGAAAATCAACATATTCTTCGTCTTTATGATTATACACTTTGCGAACAATAGAAGCATAATGAGAGGTCATTTTCACAAGATAATTCTTTAAATATTCCAACTCTGGAAGAACCTCAATCTTTTCATATTCACGTAGTTTTTTCAAATATGCACCATTACCGACGCCACGAATTGCCGCAACAACTTGTAGTTGGCTAGTTCCTTCATAAATATTAGTAATACGAGCATCTCTAAAGATTCTTTCTATCTCAAAATCCTTCATATAACCAGTTCCGCCATGTATTTGTAATGAGTCAGAAGCAATTTCGTTACAATATTCACTTGAGAATAATTTCAATAAAGGAGTGAAAATATCTGCTAAACGTTGGTAATATTTCATTTTTTTTCTTTCTTCAGGCTTAAGTTTTCGCTTGGAAGAAATGTTCTCATATGCTTTATACATATCCACAAAACGAGAAGTTTCGTATAACATAGTACGACTAGCATCTGTTTTTGCTCGCATATTACTAAGCATTTCATAAACTGCAGGGAACTTAATAATTGGTTTTCCAAACTGTTCTCTTTCCTTAGCATATTTTAAAGCCTCTTGATATGCAGCCTCAGATATTCCAACAGATTGAGAGCCAACTCCCAAACGAGCAGAATTCATCAAAGACATAACATATTTGATAAGTCCAAACTTTCGAGAACCAACTAGTTCAGCAGGAGCATCTTTAAACACCAGTTCACAAGTTGGAGAGCCTTTAATTCCCAGTTTATTCTCAATACGACGCACTTTCATTGCATCTTCTGCTCTATCGTAAACAAATAACGAAAGTCCACGAGCATCATTAGAGCCCTCTTCCGTACGAGCAAGAACCAATGAAATATCTGCATCACCATTGGTAATAAATCTCTTCACTCCATTTAAGAACCACTTATTCTGCTTCTCATTAAAAGTAGCTTTAAGCTGTACAGCTTGCAAATCGGAACCAGCATCTGGTTCAGTTAAATCCATTGCGGCAGTTGCACCTGCATTAAACCTAGGCAAGTATTTATCTTTTAACTCTTGCGAACCAAATTCATGTATCGTTTCTGCGCAATCTTGCAGTCCCCAGATATTTGCAAAGCCAGCATCTGCCCTACTTACAATCTCAGCAGACATAACGTAAGGGACAATTGGAAAATTCAATCCATTATACTTGCGAGGTAATGACATACCAAAAAGCTTAGACTGAATTATTGCATCTAAGTTCTCTTGAGTTCCCTTTGCATATTTAACTTTATTATCAATAAGCTCTGGTCCATATTTATCTACCGACTCAGCATTGGGAGCCATTATTTCACCAGAAATTTCACCAATAATTTCAAGAATTTTTTCATAATTATCCATCGTATCTTCAAAGTCGATAGGTGCATAATCATAATTATCTTTATCTTCAAAATTATTCTCTTTCAATTCCACTATCTCCTTCATTAAAGGATGATTTAGGTGGAATTTTAAATCTTCGTTGTCGTTATAGTAATTTGCCATAGTAATATTCTCAAAAAAAGTTTTACTGAATTATCAGTGTATTTAATAAAACACTCTATATTTATATGTTGTGAATAAATAACATCAAGGTCGAGGCGTATGTAGAATTATCAATAAGGAGTTTACTGATGTAAATGACTGTTTGATAATTCAAATCCAACGAAGAGATTGAAGTTATTTATAACAACTATTTTGAATTTTGACGATAATACTTAATCATCTTCGGAATAATATCCTCAACACTACCAACAATATTATAGTCGGCAATATTCTTAATTGGAGCTT
>QMPB01000361.1 GCA_003648395.1 Bacteroidota bacterium | reverse complement strand
TATCCTAGAATTGATGATGTAATAAGTGATTACCCCAATTATATTATTCTTAATATTGGTATTCCAGATGTTTCAACTAGAGAAATACCTCGTTTTATCTCAAATTTATTAACCTATAAACCTCATTATAAAATTGTATTGTTAATGCAGTTTATATATAACTTAATAATAAAACCAAACATAAAGTTTTTCGTATTATTAAGGGGTAAAAGACCGTGGGTGAGTAAAAAAAAGTTTGATGATTTATATACAAAATTAGTTGTTTATATTCAAAAAGAAACTAATGCTAAAATCATTATAATACCAATTAACAAACCTTCACAGAGAATTGAGAAGATTCTTCCTGGAACAATAAAAAATGCTGTCGATTATAATGCAATAATTAAAGAAATTGCTCATAAATATAAGGTTGACTTATTAAATATTGAGGACATGGAGCAAGAAGATCTTTTTCCCGATGGAATTCATTATTCATTAAAAGGTCACGAAATTATTAGTAGTAAAATAACAGACTTAATATAATGCTTAAAGACCTATTTAATACAGCAAAGCATACTATTATTTATAGTTTTGGAAACCTTAGTATAAAGCTCGTGGGTTTTATATTATTGCCTCTTTATACAACATATCTAACTACATCAGACTATGGCTTGCTAGCAATTATTGAGGCAGTAGCACAGTTTTCAATTGCTATACTAGGGTTTCGACTATCTACAGCAATGCTTAGATGGGCTACAGCAGAAAAAAATGATGACAAACAGAAATCTATAATATTTACTGCTTTATTTTCATCAATGATTATTCTGACACCATTTATTATTTCATTTATTGTTTTTGCAAACTATTTATCCGAAGTAATATTTAGTACATCTCAATTTGTAACATATATATATTTAATAGCAGTATTTATTGCGTTTGAAATATATAATCTTTTTCTATTAGATTTATTACGACTAAGAGATAAATCTATTTTCTATGTTGTTATAGTTCTACTTAAATTAACTATAAATCTTGGATTAAACATTTACTTTGTTGCTTATATGCAAATAGGAGTTGAGGGTATTATGTACAGTATGGTAATAAGTAGTATAGTGTTTAGTATAATGACATTGCCATTTTTATTATCACAAATTATCTTTAAATATGACAACAAAACGGCTAAAGAAATGTTCAATTATGGTTTTCCATTAATCTTTGCAACTATTTCAAGTATGATACTTACTCTTGCCGATAGATTTGTTATAAAACATTTTTACTCACTATCTGAAGTTGGTATATATAATCTAGGTTATAAACTATCAAGTGTGATAAATGTTGTTATAATTCAATCATTCCAAATGGGGTTTTTACCCATTGCTTTCAAGAAATTTGATCAACCTAATGCAAAAGAATTTTTCTCAAAAGTATTAACGTATTTTACCTTCATTCTTATTTTAGCAATTATTTCAATATCTTTTTATTCCAAAGAAATAATTATTCTTTTAGCAAAAGATACTACTTATTACGAAGCATATAAAATAGTTCCTTTTATATCATATACATTTTTAATAAAAGGAGTTTATTATATCTTCTCTTTGGGACTACATTTCGTAAAGAAAACAAAATATAATTCATTCATTGTATTAATTGGAGCCATTGTTAATTTAATTCTTAATTTCACAATAATTCCATATTACGGAATTTATGGAGCAGCTGTTGCATCAATTATTAGTAGCATAATAATAATGCTTCTCTATTACTACTATTCTCAGCGAGAGTACCGTATTGAATATGAATTAAAAAGACTTTTTATACTTACATTTTCTAGTTTGATATTGATTTCTTCTCTTTATTTTATTAATGAGGAAAGCTTCATTATTTCTCTTATTGTAAAAACAATTATACTCATATCTTATCCTTTTTTATTATTTTTTATGAAATTCTTTACAGAATCAGAAATGGTTAAAATTCGGACTATTATTAAGTATTTTCCTAATATTAGTAAAATAAAGTCTAATATTACTTTTGATTAATTATTGTGTATTTTTGAGTTACTTAAATATAACTTTATGATTATTACAAATAAGTTATTTTTGGAATTGAATATAATAACTCATTAGATTTAAAAAATATAAATAAGTTCTTTTCTTCTCTTTTAATATTGCCGCTTGGACAATTACTATTTAGCAATGCATATGCTCAGACACCAGGAGATGTAATACGTTATAAGAAAATTGGAAATAATCTTGGTGGACTTGGAAATGTATTGTCTATTGGTGAGAGAGTAATTAGAGTTGTGATGGAATAATGGTTTGATTATTGTAATTAATTGGTTTTGGTTATTTTTATTAGCTAATCTAGCAAATAGCATTAATTTCTTATTATGATACAACCATTATTAATTATTAACATCTAGTTGTTTAGTAACAATAATACAGGAATAAACGTCGTTAATAAAATCATGTATTTTTACTCTTTAATAAATTAAACTAGTATATGGAATTTTCAGCGGAGCAAATCGCATTATGGCTTGATGGTGAAATAATTGGAGATCCTAAAGCAACTGTAATTAAGCTTAATAAGATTGAAGAAGGTGAGCCTAAAGGATTATCTTTTCTCTCAAATCCAAAGTATAATCATTTTTTATACGAAACAAAAGCATCGGTTGTAATTGTCAACAAAAGCTTTAATCCAGAAAAGGCATTTAGTGCCACAATAATTAAAGTAGATGATTCATATGCTGCTTTTGCAATTGTATTGCAAGCCTACGAAGATGCTAGAAAACATAAAAAACAAGGTGTTTCGAAGCTCGCTTTTGTTCACGAAACTGCAAAACTTGGAAAAGGAGTATATGTGGGGGAATTTGTTTATATAGGAGAGAATGTTACAATTGGCGATAATTCTAGATTATACTCTCAATCTTATGTTGGTGATAATGTAAAAATTGGGGAAGGTACAGAACTTCACCCAGGAGCAAAGATTATGCATGAATGTATTATTGGTAATAATTGTACAATACATGCAGGAGCAGTAATCGGTGCTGATGGTTTTGGTTTTGCTCCACAAAAAGAAAATGATTATAAGAAAGTCCCTCAAATTGGAAATGTTGTATTAGGAGATTGGGTTGATATTGGTGCAAATGCGACAGTTGATAGGGCGACTATGGGTTCAACAATTATTCGGAGAGGAGTTAAGCTCGACAATATGGTGCAAATAGCGCATAATGTTGAGGTTGGAGAAAATACAGTAATGGCTTCTATGACAGGAGTCTCTGGTTCTACAAAAATAGGAAAGAATTGCATGTTTGGGGGTCAAATAGGAATTGCAGGTCATCTTGAAATTGCTGACGGAGTTAAACTTGCTGCGCAAACAGGAGTTGCTGCTAATATAAAAACTGAAGGAAGTGTACTAATGGGGTCTCCTGCTTTTTCGCATAAGTCGTTTTTACAATCATATGTACATTTTAGAAAATTACCAAAAACAATAGCTGTTATTTCTAGTTTAGAGAAGACAGTTAAGGAGTTAGAAAATAAATTAGAACAAATAAGTAAATAATTTGAATTGAAAAAAAGCATTACATTTGCCGACTATTAGTAATGTATTATTGGAAATAAAATAATCATACAATTTTTATATAAATGAGTGAGAAACAAATAACTATTGCTGAAGAGGTTAGTATTTCAGGAATAGGATTACACACGGGGTTAGAAGTTAATTTAAAATTTATTCCAGCGCCAGCAAATACTGGTTATGTGTTTCGTAGAGTTGATATTGAAGGTAAGCCAGAGTTTCAAGCCCTTGCTGACTATGTTGTTGATACTTCTAGAGGAACAACTTTAGAACACAAAGGTGCCCGCATTACTACTATTGAGCATGTGCTTGCTGCATTAGTAGGCTTAAGTATAGATAATGTTATTGTAGAAATGGATCAAGAAGAAGCTCCAATACTCGATGGGAGTTCATTTTATTATGTACATATTCTTCAAGAAGTTGGTTTGGTAGAACTTGATGAAGCTAGAGAATACTTTGAATTGAATGAGGTTATTTCTTATTTTGATGAGAAAAGAAACACAGAAATGACTATTATTCCAGATACAAAAAGACGTATTTCTACCATGATAGATTATAATACTAAAGTCTTAGGTACTCAAAATGCTGAATTAAATGATTTTTCTGATTTTGCAACTCAAATAGCACCTTGTCGTACTTTTGTATTCTTGCACGAGCTAGAATATCTTTTAGATAACGACCTTATTAAAGGTGGTGATTTGAGTAATGCAATAGTCTTTGTTAATAAACAAGTTTCTGATAAAGAATTATTAAGATTAGCTAAGTTATTCAATAAGCCAACTGTAAAAGTTATGCAGAAAGGTATATTGAATAATCTTGAACTTAAATTTGATAATGAAGCGGCAAGGCATAAATTACTTGATGTAATAGGAGATTTGGCTTTAGTAGGTATGCCAATTAGAGGTAGAGTTATAGCCGTTAGGCCTGGTCATGAATCCAATGTGGCTTTTGCTAAGAAAATTCGTGAGCATATTAAGAAGAGAAATTTTGGACCTCCAGCGATAGATTTGAATGCTGAACCACAGTATGATATAGCTGCTATTAAAAAAATGCTTCCTCATAGAAACCCATTCTTATTAGTAGATAAAGTGATGAAAGTTACTGAAAATTCTGTAATTGGAGTTAAGAATGTATCAATGAATGAAGACTTTTTTGTAGGCCATTTCCCAGAGGAGCCTGTAATGCCTGCGGTATTGCAGATTGAAGCTATGGCTCAAAGTGGAGGTATACTTGTTTTAAGTCAATTGCCAGATCCAGAAAATTATATTACCTATTTCTTAAAGATTGACAATGTTAAACTAAGAAATAAAGTTGTACCTGGTGATACTATTGTGTTCGACTTGAAATTATTATCACCTATTAGAAGAGGACTTTGCCATATGGGTGGTAAAGCTTGGGTAGGAGATAAAGTTGTTATGGAAGCTGAAATGTTAGCTCAAATTATTAAAAAGAAATAAAATCACTATGAATCAACCACTAGCATACGTACATCCTCAAGCAAAAATTGCAGCTACAGTTGTGATTGAACCATTTGTTACAATTCATAAGAATGTTGAAATTGGTGAAGGAACTTGGATAGGTTCTAATGTTACTATTATGGAAGGCGCAAGAATAGGAAAGAATAATAAAATCTTTCCAGGTGCCGTTATTTCAGCAGTTCCACAGGATTTAAAATTTGATGGCGAAGATAGTGTTGTTAGAATAGGAGATAATAATATCATTCGCGAATTTGTGACTATTAATAGAGGTACAAAAGCAAATATGGAAACTACAATTGGCGATAACAATCTGCTTATGGCTTATGTGCATATTGCTCACGATTGTATTGTTGGAAATCATTGTATCCTTGCCAATGTTGCTACATTAGCTGGTCATATTACTATTGAGGATTACGCAATAGTTGGTGGAATGGTTGCTGTACATCAGTTTGTAAATATTGGAGCTCACAGTATGATTTCTGGAGGCTCTCTTGTTAGAAAAG
>QMPB01000360.1 GCA_003648395.1 Bacteroidota bacterium | reverse complement strand
AGAACATTTATAAGAACGTTTAGAAGAAGAGTTAGAAGAACGTTTAGAAGAACATTTATAAGAACGTTTAGAAGAACATTTATAAGAACGTTTAGAAGAAGAGTTAGAAGAACATTTAGAAGAACATTTAGAAGAAGAGTTAGAAGAAGAGTTAGAAGAACATTTAGAAGAAGAGTTAGAATATAGAGTAAAAATGCCGCAATTACGGTATAGCGGCCAACCACGTCCTTTTCCCGAGGGAAATGACATTGCAAATGTAATACATTGTGAGGCGTAAACAAATGTAACTTTATATAATATGATATATTCCAGTATAATACGTGATATAAATCAGTATTGATATAAGAGATTAGAAATTATACCGTTAATTAGCCAAATAATGGCTATAAAAACACATTAATACTATTTATAAATAGTGTAATAGTATATTAAAGAGTATGTTATATAATATTTAATTAACCATAAATAGATGTTGATTATTGATAAATATAAAAACCATGAACACACCAAGTTTTAAAGAAGATCATATCAGTCAGATTCCAGCATTACAAATGCTGCAAAAAATGGGATATCAATACCTTTCGCCAGAGGAGGCTTTGCAATTGCGTGCTGGTAAAACTACCAATGTATTATTGGAGGATATTTTGCGCAAGCAATTGAAGGAAATTAATAGTATAAAAGTAAGTTCAAGTAGAACTAGCATATTTACCAATGATAATATTGAAAAGGGTATTCATGCCTTAAAAGATTTGAATATGAGCGAAGGCTATATTCATGCTAGCGAGTCGGCATATAATCTGATAACTCTGGGTAAAGATTTGGAGCAAAGTATTGATGGTGATAAAAAGAGCTTTACCCTACAATATATCGACTGGCAACACCAAGAGAATAATGTATTTCATGTTACAGAGGAGTTTAGTGTAATGCGAAGTGCAAGCAGAGAGCATTATCGCCCCGATTTAGTGTTGTTTGTAAACGGTATTCCTCTCAGTATTATCGAGTGCAAACGCCCTGATATGAAAGAGCCATTAAAACAAGCAATTAGTCAGCATTTGCGAAATCAGCAAGAAGACGGTATTCGTAATTTATATGTTTATTCTCAACTGCTTTTGAGTATGGCTACTCAAGAAGCAAGCTATGCTACCAATGCTACTACGGAGGAGTTTTGGTCGAAATGGCAAGAGAATTTTGATTCAAATAAAGAAGAGGAAGAGCATAAAGCAAAACTTAAAGCTCTTAAGAATTCTCCACTTTCAGAACAGCAGAATAAGAAATTGTTTTCAGACCGTTTTAAATATGTGAAGCAATATTTTGCAGACTTAGATAGCGAAGAGGTATTACCTACAGTTCAAGATGAATATTTATATGGTTTATGCCGTCCACAACGACTGTTGGACATGGTATTTAATTATGTATTATTTGATAATGGCGTTAAGAAAATAGCTCGTTATCAGCAATTTTTTGCCATAAAGAAATCCGTTAATCGAATTCACTCCATAGAGCAAGGTAGGAGAAAAGGTGGTGTAATATGGCATACCCAAGGAAGTGGTAAGTCGCTAACCATGGTTATGTTGGCACAGGCAATTGCTATGGATAAAACTATCCGAAACCCAAAGATTATTTTAGTAACAGACCGAACTGATTTGGATCGGCAGATTACTGAAACATTTAGAAAATGCGGTATGTTTGTCGATAATGCAACAACAGGACAACGTTTAGTGGATCTTCTGGAAAACAAGACAGATGCAGTGGTAACTACCATTATCAATAAGTTTGTTGCTGCCATGAAAAAAATCAAAAAGCCACTTGAAAGTCATGATATATTTGTGCTAGTGGATGAAGGACATCGAACGCAACACGGGACCTTCAATATTGAGATGCAAAAGACGCTTCCCAATGCTTGTTTTATTGCACTAACAGGTACTCCGCTCTTTAAGAAAGACAAGAGTACTGCTGCTAAATTTGGTGGTATAATTGATGCTTACACAGTTGATCAGGCTGTAAATGATAAAGCGGTAGTGCCTCTTTTATACGAAGGCAGATTGGCAAGACAAACGGTAAATGCAGGTCCTTTGGATACTTTCTTTGGAATGGTATCAGAACCATTATCAGAATATCAAAAAGCTGATTTTAAAAAGAAATTTAGTCGAGCCGACCAGCTTAATAGTGCAGAACAAAGAGTATATGCCACTGCATGGGATATAAGTAAACACTTTAGGGATAATTGGCAAGGTCGTACTCCTTTCAAAGGGCAACTTGTTTGTGATAAAAAAGTAAATGCCATAAGGTATAAGGAATTTTTGGATGAAATAGGCATTGTAAGTAGTGAGGTGTTGATTTCTGCCATTGATGACAGAGAAGGAGAAGATAGTGCTTATGAGCAATCATCAGAAAGAGAGAATAGGTTTTGGAAAAAGATGATGAATGAGCATGGAAATGCCAAGGCTTATGAAAAGAACATTATTAATAGGTTTAAAAACCAAAGAGACCCAGAAATAATCATCGTAGTGGATAAACTATTGACAGGTTTTGATGAGCCAAAAAATACGGTATTATATCTTACTAGAAATTTGCGTAGTCATAAATTATTACAAGCCATAGCGAGGGTGAATCGTATTTATCCTGATAAAGAATTTGGGTATATTGTTGATTATTATGGAGTAATAGATAATCTTGATGATGCTTTACTTTTGTATTCTTCATTTGAAGATTTTGATGCAGGCGACCTTGAAGGAACACTTATTAATATAAAAGAAGAAATAGATAAACTTCCTCAGAAGTATTCAGAACTTTGGGATATTTTTAAAACAGTAGCTAATAAACGAGATGCAGAAGCCTATCAGCAACTATTAAGAGATAAGGCAATCCGAGTAGTGTTTTATGATAAATTGGCAGCTTTTGCAAAGGGATTAAAGCTTGCACTTTCGTCTATGCAGTTCCATAAGGAAGTAGAAGAGAAAACCATTGATCTTTATAAATCTGACTTAGCTATGTTTATGAAATTGCGCATAGCAGTGGTTGAACGCTATTCTGATGCAGTGGATTATAAGCAATATGAAGGGCAAATTCAGAAATTAATTGATACTCATATTACCACAGAAAAGATAGAGACAATAACAGATTTAGTAAATATCTTTGATAAAGATAAGTTTCAAGAAGAAGTTGAGAACACAACTGGCAAAGCTGCCAAAGCGGATAAGATAGCCAGCCGAACATCAAAGCATATCACCGAAAAAATGGAAGAAGATCCTGCTTTTTATAAGAAGTTTTCTCAAATGCTAAGTGAGACCATTGCTGAATATGAAGCACATAGACTTAGTGAGGCTCATTATTTGAGCAAAGTTCAAGAAATAATGGAAAGTGTTCTTTCTCATACAGATAGTGACATTCCTGAGGAATTAGAAAATAAGGATATTGCCAAGGCTTTTTACGGATTGACGATAGAGTCAATAAGTGATAAAATTCAAGATGACGTATTGCAAAAAGTAATTTCTGTAAACACGGCTTTACAAATTGATGAACTTATTCGAGCTGCTGTTCTAGATAATGATATTGCTGTGGTTGACTGGCAACATAAAACCAATATTTCGGGTAAATTGTTAATTGATATTGGAGATTATTTGATTGATGAGGTCAGGGATAAGTATAACATCAACCTTTCGTTTGGAGAAATGGATGAGATTGCTAATAAGTGTATTGAAGTGGCTAAACTACGTTATAAATAATGACAGCATCTATTCAATATGGCTCAAAGAGCATAGGTTTTAGTATAGAATTCTCCGACAGGAAAACTCTTGGAATTACCGTTACTCCTGAAATGGATGTTTTGGTTAAAGCTCCTATGGAAACTACTATTGATAAAATAAAAGAGAAGCTGGAAAAGAAAGCTCCATGGATTATTAAACAGCAAAGTTTCTTTTTATCCTTTCATCCTAAAACAACTAAGAGAAAGTATATAAATGGTGAAACACATTTATATATGGGTAGGCAGTTTCAATTGAAAGTTGAGGAGTTTACAAAAGAATCAGTTAAGCTAAAAGGTAAATATATAGAGGTTAAAACCTTTGATAGATCAAGAGTTGAGCTTTTAGTGAATCAGTGGTATTTAGAGCATGCTAAAACAAAACTATATCAAATTGCAGAACCTCTAATTCAGCAATTTATAAAATACAAAGTAGAGCCTAGCTCCATTGTTTTACGTAATATGCCAACTCGTTGGGGAAGCTGCACTCCTAAGGGTAAAATCATATTAAATCCAGAATTGATAAAAGCTCCCAAAGCTTGTATTGAGTACGTTATTATTCATGAGCTTTGCCATTTAATTTATTACGACCATACACAGAAGTTCCTTGATTTGCAAACTAAAGAAATGCCTGATTGGGAGAAATGGAAGATGAAGTTGGAGACTTTGTTGGCTTAAGTCAATTAATATTACAACAAAATAAGATAATGTCTCAAAAAAGTATAAATTTTTACAAGCATATCTTCGATTGTATCTAATCAGTGTAAATTGCCTTTATTATTACAATTATAGAGTACTACGTATATCACTGACCCTGAAAGGGTCAAATACGAATAACCATGGGCAGAGCCCCATGGTTATGATACCAATTTGGTATTAATTTGGTATGAATACTAATTCTAGAGGTTTTGGCAGTATTTTTGTTTTTTTTTCAGCAAAAAATAGTGACAAAGCACAAATTTTTAATTTTTAATAAAGTGGAATAGAGGATTTTGATAAACTGATTAGTTGCAAAAGATTTAATAATAAAAATAATCAATAAATAGTATTAATAAATGAATATCGCCAAAAAAATAAAATTTTGGCGATAGTAACTATTTGAATTATAAGTATTTGTAACTTACTTTTGCCGTGAACAAATTGAAATGAATCAGTTTGTATTAATAAATAATTATTATGGTAATTGAAAATAACAAAGAAGTAAATCAATTCAACGAAATGGTTTTAGTACCAAAAAATGCTGCAAACTCTGCAGGATGGACAGAATAGGATTATAAACCTTATAGAAAAAATACCTGAAAACAATTTACCAAAAGGAACTATTGCTAATAAGTATATTCCAGAAGGGCTAAATAATAGTTTAAGCTCAAATAAAAAATGCCCAGTGACTCTGGCTTCAATTGCCTAAAGTGTGAGCATTTATAATTTCTAAAAAAAAACGAAATTAGCAGAACAGCTCTCAGTACTAATTTTATAAATAAGCCACTGCCTTATTCAACGCTTTTATATAAAGTAAAGAAATTATTAAAAAGTTGATGCTAATAATTTTACTCTCCTACTCTGTTGGAGAAACTTTACTAAAATTCATTGACTGCAAAAATAGTAAAAAAAAACATCTAAGTCAATAGCAAGGTGAAACTAAGCGAAAGAACAGTGAAAAGAAACGAAACACGAAGCTTCAATGTTTACACTATGTTTACACCAGATGAAAAAAGCTCTTACAAGTTAACCTTGTAAGAGCTTAATATTCAGTGTCGGAGTGACAAGACTTGAACTTGCGACCACTTGACCCCCAGT
>QMPB01000359.1 GCA_003648395.1 Bacteroidota bacterium | reverse complement strand
GGTTATAGTCGCTGGACAAAGCTAAGGCAACACCTTTGTTAATCATTTTTCTTGCGTTGGCATATTTTTTATTAAGAAAAAAAGATGTAGATGGTAATATATTAGCTATAGTATTAGTTTTAGATAATAATTCTATATCATTATCTGTTATAGCCATTAAATGATCTACTGTTTTAGCTTCTAAATCTAAAGCTATTTCAATGCCACCTATTGAGTTAATTTCATCTGTATGGACTCTTAATTTAAATCCTAATCTTTTAGCTTCTTCAAGTATTTCTTTTGTCTCAATTGCGTTGAAAGCTCCAGTCTCACAAAAAACATCAACTGCTTCAGCTAAGTTTTCTTTTTTAATAAGTTTTAAATCGTTTTTAATCGAAAGTATATATTCTTCTCTTGCATTTAAATATTCCTTAGGAATAGCATGAGCTCCAAGATAAGTTATATGAATATCTATCGGATGTTCTCTATTTAATTTATGTAAAACCTTCAATAATTTTATTTCGGTTTCCAAGTTGAGTCCGTATCCAGACTTGGCTTCAATAGTAGTAACACCAAATAAAAGCATTTCATCTAAAGATTTCTTAGCTTGGGTATAGAGTTCTTCAAAAGATGCTTTTCTAGTTTTAGCGACTGTGTTTAAGATTCCTCCACCTTGTTTTAGAATTTCTAAATAATCAAGACCAGCTATTTTTTTAGCAAATTCATCTTCTCTTGATCCACCAAAAACAAGGTGGGTATGAGAGTCAATTAACCCAGGCATACAAATTAAGTTTCTTGCATCATAGGTTTCATCAAATAAAGATTCTAGACCTGAAAAATCTCTTCCAATCTCCTGAATCCTATTATTCTTTATCACAATATAAGCATTGTGATATTCTTTTATTTTATTCATGTTTTCACCTTTAACTGGTGGCTTTTGTATGGAGGTGTAACATGTTTTAATATTCTTTATTAAAATAGTTTTTTCCATTATATCTCCTATAGAAAGTATTCTATAATTTTCTCTTCACTAAAGTCTCTAAACAACATATACTTAGAAACATCCTCTACTATTTGTTTAAGGCTGTATTCTTCAGGCATCTTTAAATTATTAACTTCATAATAATATTTTAAGGATCTTACCAAAGCATCTTTAGGAACAAGGCCAATGATTTCAGCTCCGGTTACTTTAATATGATAACGCAACGCTTCCATTTTTACTGTTTCAAAAATACGGTAAATTGGATTCTTTTTATAATTTAAGATATTCATAGTAACTTGAGTATGTCCTCTGTTTTCTAGATAAACTGGACCTGCTTGAATGTATTGAAATCCTCCTGAAGATTTTCTAATAACTTTAGCAATATTTTTAGTTGGAGTAATATCTTCCGTTTGTAAATCAATATTATAAGCTATAAGAAAATCTCTAGCGCCAACAGCTACACAACCAAAAGTAGGATGAATTTTAGCTTCTCCAAAATCAGGTTTCCACTCAGGTTCTAATATTTTAGTTTTCATTCCTTCAAATTCGCCTTTGCGAATATTTGGTAAAGAAATTCTTTCCTCAAATTTAGCAGCTTTTGCATATAAATAAGTTGGGATATTATATTCTTCACTTATTCTTTTTGCACATTCATTTGCGTAATCTACGCATTCTTTCATTGTTACATCAGAAATTGGGATAAAAGGAATTACATCAATAGCTCCCATTCTAGCATGTTCACCAGTATGATGGTTTAAATCAATTTCCTCTAAGCATACTTCTGTAAGTTTTAAAATTAAATCAATCATCTTTTTTGGTTCACCAATCAATGTAACTACTGTCCTATTATAGTCGGCATCAGATTCATAGTTAACTAATTTAACAAATTTATCAGATTTTACAACTGACATAATTCTTTCTATTTTATCTATATCTCTTCCTTCGGAAAAATTAGGTACACACTCTACTATCTTCATTATAGTCCACCCTTTTTATAATTAGATTTTACCAAGTTTAAAATCATTTCTTCATCTGTAGTATATGGAATAGTTATGGTTGAATTATTATCGATATTATTGTATTCACTTGCAATTTCAATTGAGTGATTGTTTCTTGCCCAAGCTCTTCTTGAAACTCCAGCCATAACATCATAAAGCATAGCGCTTTGTAGGATTTCATCTACTCTTTTTGAACCATCTAAAACCATACCATATCCACCATTGATAACCTTCCCAATACCAACTCCTCCACCGTTGTGAAGAGTTACTAAAGACATGCCTCTAGATGCATTTCCTAAAGCTACTTGGGTGGCCATATCAGCCATTATATTTGAACCATCTTTGATATTGGATGTTTCTCTAAATGGAGAATCCGTACCTCCTGCATCATGGTGATCTCTTCCAAGCATAATAGGTCCGATTTCACCATTTCTAACCATTTCATTAAATTTTAAAGCTATTTTAAGTCTTCCATAAGCATCTTGATAAAGAATTCTTGCCTTTGTGCCGACAACGAGTTTATTTTTTTTAGCATCGCGAATCCAATTATAATTATCTAAGTCTTGGAAGCGTCTGTCTTTATCAATACAGTTCATTGCGGCTTTATCTGTTTTATCTAAATCTGAATCTTTTCCACTTAGACAAACCCAACGGAAAGGTCCATATCCATAATCAAATAGAATAGGTCCCATGATATCTTCAACATATGAAGGCCAAATGAATCCATCTAAGTCATTTTCTCCATTGCGACATATTTCTGTAATACCAGAATCATAAATTGCCTTCATAAAGGAATTTCCATAGTCGAAGAAATATGTTCCTTTAGCTACAATTTTTTTAATTACTTCAAAGTGGCGATGTAAAGTTTCATCGACTAGTTTTTCAAAATTAGCTTTATCTTCTTTTAAAAGTCTAGTTCTTTCTTCAAAAGTTATACCACTAGGACAATATCCTCCATCATAAACTGCGTGACAACTTGTTTGGTCGCTTAATAAATCTATATAAATATTTTCTCTATCTGCGTATTCTAATAAATCAACTATATTTCCATAATAAGCTATAGCTTTAGCTTTGCCCTTCTCCATAGCTTCTTTCGCAAGAAAAAATGCTTCTTTTTCACTACGAGCAATTTCAGAAACCCATCCTTGGTTATATCTAGTTTCAATTCTAGAATAATCAACTTCAGCTATAATTCCTACTCCACCACAGATTTCAATTGACTTACCTTGAGCACCGCTCATACCTCCAAGTCCTGAAGATACGAATAATTTACCTTTAAGGTTCGCTTTTTCAGGTAATCCAAGTTTAGCTCTACCAACATTCAATAAAGTTGAATATGTGCCATGTACAATGCCTTGTGGACCGATGTACATCCATCCGCCAGCTGTCATCTGTCCATAATTAGCTACACCTAAGCTAGATGCTCTATTAAAGTTATGTAAATTATCAAATTCGCCTATCATAAGTCCATTAGTAATAATAACTCTTGGAGCTCTTTTATGGGATTTAAATAATCCAAGAGGATGTCCTGACAATAAAACCAAAGTTTGTTCATCATTCATAACCTGTAAATATTTTCTTGCTAAATGATATTGCATCCAATTTTGAAATACAGAACCCGTTTCTCCATATGTAATCAGTTCATAAGGATATAAAGCTATTTCAAAGTCAAGATTATTGTCAATCATAACTTGAAAAGCTTTACCTTCTAAAGTATTTCCTTCATAAGAATCAATTGGTTTACCAAATATTCTTCCTTTAGGACGAAATCTATAACCGTATATTTTACCTCTAGTTAAAAGTTCTTCTAAAAATTCAGGCGCTAAAGTTTCGTGCCATTCCTTAGGTATATATCTAAGTGCATTTTTTAACGCTAAAGCAGTTTCTGATTCAGTTAAAGTAAATTCTCTTTTTGGAGCTCTTCTTATACCTTTTATAAATTCCTTTTTTTCAGGTAGTTCTTGAAATATATCTTTTAATGTATAAGCTTCTGTCATTTTATTTTTCCTCCAATTTAATCATTTCTTTAAATTCTTTTCTTTGAACTATTTCAATCATTTTATGTATTTTTTTATACATGATTGTATCTTTTTCTATAAATGGGATTTCTTTTCTAATATATTGATATAATTTTTTTGTATGTGAACTCAATTTATCTTTTTCTCGGAAATCTATTGCTTGTAAGGCGGTAAAAATTTCCATAGCTAGAACTTTTTCAGAGTTTTCAATAACATCTAAAGCTTTTCTAGCTGAAATTGTTCCCATAGATACATGATCTTCTTGATTAGCTGATGATGGAATTGAATCTACACTGGCTGGATGTGAGATTGATTTATTTTCACTAACAAGTGAAGCTGCACTATATTGAACAATCATAAATCCAGAATTGATTCCTGGTTCTTTAACTAAAAAAGGTGGCAATCCATTGCTTAAACTTGAATTAACCATTCTTTCAAGTCTTCTCTCAGATATATTTCCGAGTTCACTAATCGCAACGGCTAAGAAATCCATCGCAAGGGCAATTGGTTGTCCATGAAAGTTTCCAGCACTGATAACCTTTTTGATATCTTCAAAAACTAAAGGATTATCCGTAACTGCATTCATTTCATTTTCAACGACATTTTTACAATATTTAATAGCGTCTAAACTAGCTCCTAAAACTTGAGGCGAACATCTAAGTGAATAAGCATCTTGTACTCTTAATTCTCCTTGTTTTGTTGTTAGTTTCGAATCTTTTAAAACATCATTTAAAGTCTTCGCAACTTGAATTTGACCGGGTTGATTTCTTAATACATGTATTTGATCATAAAATATATCTGTAATACCATTTAAAGCTTCCATAGATAATGCAAATGCATTTTCTGATAAATACATTAAATCATAAGCTTTTTTAACTGCTAAAGCAGCTACACTAGTCATAGCTTGAGTTCCATTTATAAGGCAAAGCCCTTCTTTAGCTTCTAATGAATTTAATGGTTCAATAGAGGAGAGTTTTAACCCTTCTTGTGCGGACATTGTTTTTCCTTTATAAACTACATCACCCATTCCTAATAAAACGAGTGCCATATGCGCTAAAGGTGCTAAATCTCCACTCGCTCCTAAACTTCCTTGAGAATATACAACTGGAATCACATTTTTATTTAAAAGTTCCAACATCTTCTCAATAACCACAAAACGTATACCACTGTACCCTTTAATTAATGCGTTAATTCGTAATAATAACATTCCTCTAACAATCGCTTCTGAAAATGGTTTTCCAACACCACAAGCATGACTTTTAAGTAAATTAACTTGTAAATTACTTAAATTTTCTTTATCAATTGAAACATCGGAAAGTTTTCCAAAACCTGTATTAATTCCATATGTTGGAATTTCTGATTTTACAACTTCTTTAACAAAATTTCTGGCTTTAATTACAGCGTCTTTACTAGAGCTTGAAATTCTTACTTCTTCATAATCTAATACAACTTTAGAAAAAGAGTTTATTGTCATATTAGAACCATTAATTTCTAACACTATATCACCTTGCTTTCACATCTATTATAAGGTATATAAGATACCATTGTAAAGGAATAAATAATATGATTT
>QMPB01000358.1 GCA_003648395.1 Bacteroidota bacterium | reverse complement strand
TTAGAGGATACGATTTGCCACCTGTAGCAATAATTACAGAATCTGCAAATACTTGTTTTCTTCTGCCTTCTTGTTCGTATTCTACTCCTTGAACTTTGTTGCCTTTAGTAATTATCTTTTTAACATCAGAATGAGTTTCCAACTTTACTTTCTTATAAATACCCCAACGAAGTAGAGCATCAAGTACATCTTTCGACTTATCAGAAACAGGAAAAACTCTATCACCACGCTCAGTTTTATACTCTACATTTTGACTATCTAAAATCTTTAGAATATCTTCTTTAAAAAAGCTATTGAAAGCATTTTTAAGATATTTTGATTTTGGGTGATGTTGCTTGAAATGATTAGAGGTATAGCTATCGTTGGTGATATTGCATCTTCCTTTGCCGGAAATCAACATTTTACGCCCTGCAGAACGCATTTTTTCTAATACTAAAACCTTAGCACCTTTATTGGCAGCAGTACCTGCTGCAATTATGCCTGCGGCACCAGCTCCAATTACTATTAAATCGTATTTTTCTTCATTGCTCATAATGGGGCAAAGGTATTGGTTTATTTGGATGATTGGTGATTTGTTTATTTGGTGATTTGATTATTTGATTGAGATAATACTACTGCTCAAATAAGCGAATAAACAACTCACCAACTCCACAAAAATTACCCCCCATAATTACCCCCCAAAGGAATTCTCAGCTTTATTCCAATATTTCTTCCCATATTATAATACCCTATAGATTTTAGTTGGCTAAGATGATCGTAATATTCTGTATTTAATAGATTATTTACAAAAATACTTAAGCTATAATCTTGATTGCCGATATTAAAAATAGTTCCTAATCCACAGTTAAGTAAGAAATAATTCGAGGTATAAGTTTCACTACTAGCAACATTATTCTGAGCAAAAGCATAATCTAATTTAAGCTCAGCAAAACTCTTTGTAAGTACCTTATAATCTTTAAATTTGAGTTTAATAATACCATGAATTTTATTCTGAGGAATAAATGGAAGATACTCTCCATCGGCTTTTTTGCCAATAGTGTAGGAGTAATTTACTTTTAAATCTAGCATACGTATAGGAACATAATTAAGGCCTGCTTCAAGGCCATAAAGTGTGGAGTTTGTCTGCTGATATTGGTAAATTTGAAAACCTCCAGCAGAAGAGTCAGTAGTAGGAGTGAGGAAGATATAATTATTGATATTATTATAAAATACACTGGCATCTAATGATAGTTTTCTGTCGTGGTAGTGCATTCCAAAATCTCCTTCGTAGCTCTTTTGTGGTACTAAATTAATATTTCCTTTTTCGTATCTAGTACCGTGAATGCCGTCTTGACTAAGTTCCGCTACATTAGGAGTACGATATGCTGATGCAAAATTAGCACGTAAGAAGAATTTATCACTTATATGATAAGTTGCTCCAATAGTGAAATTTATATTATTGTAAATAGTGTCAAAATGAATGATATTATTATTCAAATCATCATTAATGTTTGGTATTTTTACATTTCTGAAATCATACCTTATCCCAGCTTGGAAGTTGAGATTTTTGCCAAAAGATTGCTGTATAAGACTGAATACAGAAAAATCATTTTGATAGTAGTTGGGAATAATCATCACTGGAGCTCCATTATTCTGATTTTGAGTATAATTACCTTGAATACCTACTATTAATCTGTCAACAATTTTATTCTCTTGAATGGCTTTAAATTCATAATCAAAACTTTGTAGTTGCATATCCACAACATAATCTTTAGTACCGAAAAGCTTACGATGATTAGTCTGAAAAGAGAAATTACTCTCTAATTTTAAGTTTTTAAGAAAGATTTTATTCTTGCTGCTTATTTGGTGATAACTAAGTTCTTGAAACCACATCTCATTATTATAACTTCTATCTTTTACAAGCATTTTTGCTATTGGAGTAGTCAATCCTATTTTATTCTCTTTATAATTGTATCTAATATCAAAGACTCCATTCTTATTATTGGCACCAATATTAAGCTGTATTCCTCTGTCATTATTTCTAGAGTTGGGAACTGCTTCTCCATTAGCTTGCAAATAATCAGTATTCTGTTGAGTTCCTGCTCTTATTCCCCAATAAATTTTCTTACCATGAGCTTTCACTCCAATGTTTGTTTCAAAACCTTTGGTGTTGGAGAAATAACCCGCATTAATGTCAGCTTCGTATTTGCCAACGGGGGCGGGTTTTTCGCTTATAAAATTTATAACACCACCAATAGCATCACTGCCATAAAGTAAAGAAGCAGGGCCTTTTATTACTTCTACTTTGTCAATCCCATAATTACTGATAAGATAAGGATGATTCTCTGAGAATTGATAATTATTCATTCTAAAACCGTTGTTTAGAACAAGAATATTGGTCAAACTAAGACCTCTAATATTAGGAGAACTAATGCCTGGTCCATTTTTAATCATTTGAATACCAGGAATTAATTCCAGATTATCCATAATATTGGTATTTGCGGAATTGTCCAAACTTTTGGCACTTATTATCTCAACTTTTATTGCATTATCGTGTTGCGAGCTATAACCCAATGCGCTTATAACCACCTCTGGAGTGTAAATATAAGTTGATGCCAATTGAATATCCAATTTCTTTTTAATGGGTTTATTTATATTGATCTTTTTACTTGTTGTCTGAAAACCTATATACGAATATTGAATTGTAAATTCTCCATTTGGAATACTTTCTAAAGAATATTTTCCATTCTCATCAGAGAATATACCTTTTTGAAGTTCAGGAATATATACACTAACTCCAACCATTGACTCTTTGGTTTTTTTATTTGTTATTTTGCCAATTATTTCTCCTTGCGAATATGAATTTATTGAAAATATAAGGAATAGAAATAATAGAATTATCTTATTCATAGTAATATAATTAATTGATTCTTAATGAATCTAAAATGATTAATTGAAAAAATGGAACACTGATGAAAGAGGAACACGGATGACACAAATTAAAAGGATACTCACAGGTTTCTATTTGGAGAATCTTAATTATTATGTAATTTATTGGAGTGTACTGATTAGAATTTAACAGAAAGAATATCAGTGTAAATCAGTTTTATCCGTGAAATTTGTATTCTGTGGGCGGTGCTCGTAGAGAAAAGAAATAAGACTCAGTAACTATTATTTTTGGTGTGATAGGTTCTGAATACTGAAAAGAGCTTTCAATAATTGTATTTATTATTATTGAGTTGTCTAAAACCTCCTCAATCGCATAATCCCAAAGACAGTTGTGGTGAGTTTGGTTGTTATTGTATATGCTAATATCACTAATAATGAAATTATGATTTTGCTCATGATGAAAAATAACAAAGTGTAATGAATTAACAACAAAAGGAATAGCGAAGGATAAAAGTAATCCTAGAGCCAAAATCCGATTTCTGATGCTGTTTTTCATGATGGGGGCAAAGGTAATGCTATTTAATAATAGTTGCACCTAATTATTTATTGAGTAATATTAAATTCAATTCCACTAATAAATGCATGAGGGGTATGATAGCCGTTAAGCCAAAAGTAATATGTTCCTGTTGGTAACCATATTGAGTAATTAAAGTTTGTGTATGATCCTGAGTTTGCTTGAAAAACAGAGATTAATGAGTTATTTATCCTTAATTCAGTAAGGCCAGAAGTATTCCCAACTTGTGCTGTAGTTATTTTTATTACTTTTCCTAATGGTACTATTAATGTATTATAAGCATTTGTATTTGATGTAGACATCTCGATAAATATAGCTTTGCTAAACTGTAAGTTTCTTTGTCCTTTTACTACATTAGAATAAATAACAAGTAAAAAAAAGATATTTAGTCTAATAGTGTTTTTCATAATTAGTGTTATTTAAGTTTAAAATCCATCTGATAAATAAATAAGAGTTTTTGGAGTAGATGCTTGAGGTTTATCTGTAAATAGTATCTGTTTCCATCTTGTACCGTCATAATAATAAAATATTTGCCGCCGTGTTCTCTAAACTTAAATTTAATAGAAAGGGTCTGGAAATTTCTTAAGCGAAAATTAAAAAACATGTATATAGAAAAATTTCATGATTTTAAAATTTGGATAGATGATTTTTTTTAAAAAATTGAAACGTATCATGATGAAGTTGAAAAAATAACATCAAACAAATTACAAATTATAAAAGAGGCTTAGTGTAATTATTTTGACAGAAAAACGATCGGTTTTAATTGGTAAATAACTTTGATGATAACTTATCTAATCATCAATAAGCCTCCTTTTTCCACCAACTCCAAACCGCCCACGTCCCGTAGTAACTCCGTCTGCCGCCTAAATAAGGCAATCCACATCAAGAATACATAGCAGTTCTTTAAAATGATAATTTATAACAGAATCAGAACTGATCATTATCAACATATATAAGTGCATTATTTAGTAATAATTAATAAATAATACACTAACATATTTACTACTTTCGCTATTATAAAATGACAAAGAGAATAGACATATCAGATATTAACAAGTTAAGGAGTTACTCATCAATCTTCTCAAGTACTTCTTTTCAAAGATTACTAAAATTTGACGACTATTCTTTTATTGATAGTAAGGTTGAAAGATATGATAAGAATAGAATAGGGAAAAGTATTTTCACCTATTATGATTATATTAGATATATTTATAACTCTTTAAGAAAGCAATATAAGAACGAATATATATATAAAAACACGATTATAAATGAATTGTTAATTAAACAATATGGTTTAAAAAATTCCGTAATAATAAATGAATTTAGAGTTTCAAATTCTATTGCTGACATTGTAATGTTTAATGGAACTAGTAAGGCTTTTGAGATTAAAACAGAATTAGATTCTGATAAAAGATTAAATAATCAATTATCTGATTATTCAACAATTTTTAAAGAATCATACATTGTTACTCACGAAAGTCTAATTGATAAATATTTAAAAACAGATAGTAAATATGGAGTAATTGGACTTATTGAAACATCCCGCTCTCTTAAACTTCAAGAAATTCGACCTGCTAAAATAAATACAACTATTAATTCCACAATACTGATGAAATCGTTAAGAACAAACGAATATAAAAGTATTGTGAATCAATATTTTAGAAATCCTCCTCCAATGAACAGCTTCAATATGTATGATATTTGTGATGAATTAATGGCTCAAATTCCTGATTCAGAACTAAATATTTTATTTATTGAACAATTAAAACAAAGAAAAACAAATACATTACAACTTAAATCATTTTACAAAGAATTAAGACAGATAGCATTATCTATGAATTTAACGGAAAAATTGTATAATGATTTATATATTAAATTAGATAAACCTATAACAATATAACTTATGTATTATCCATATCTAAGAGGAAGACAATTTGAATTAATTGCTTTAAGAGAATACGCTTTACAGGATAGAGATAATAACCTTATTACGCCTATTATTGAACTTGTAAAAAATACATTTAATAATATTAAACTTGCAATTCCTAAGCTAATACTAGGAAATGTAAAATTTGCTTTAATTCTAAATCCTCAAGATGGAGAAATA
>QMPB01000357.1 GCA_003648395.1 Bacteroidota bacterium | reverse complement strand
TATGATGTAGATGGTGTAATATCAACTGCCATTATGGTTGAATTTTTTAATGATTTAGGAATAGAAGTAAATTATATTATTCCAAACAGATTTGAGCATGGTTACGGGTTGAGTCCTAAAATACTTGATAGTATATACGATGGATTGATTATAACTGTGGATAATGGTATCTCTGCATTTGAGGCAGGTGATATATGCAAAGAACGAGGAATTGACCTTATTATCACAGATCATCATACTGTTTCTGATAAATTACCAAATGCATATGCTATAGTAAATCCAAAACAAGCGAATTGTAAATTTCCTTATAAAGAGATATGTGGTGCTCAGGTAGCTTGGTATCTTTGTGCTATGATAAAAAAAGAATTACAAGCAGATATTAATATGATGAAATTCTTTGATATATTGTCATTAGCAATTGTTGCTGATATAATGCCTATGAGATCACTTAATCAAACAATGGTAAAAAGAGGACTTAAAGAACTAGAAAAGAGTCAGAGACCATCTATTGTTGTTCTAAGAGAACAATTTAAGTTGATAAAAATAAATGAAGAAGATATTGGTTTTAAAATTGCTCCTTTAATAAATTGTGCTGGTCGTATGGAAGATGCTACAATAGCATTAGAGTTTATTCTAAGTTATGATACTTTTGAAGCAAATGAAACATGTCAATACTTAGTAGAGTTAAACGATAGAAGAAAACTTGAACAGTTGAATATATATGAAGAATCAAAATTACAAGTAGAAGATGCTGACAATGTAGTTTTAGTTGCAAGTGAGAATTGGAATGAAGGTATCATCGGAATTGTTGCAAGTAAATTAAGTGAGAAATATAAAAAACCAGCATTTGTATTTTCAATAACTAATGGTAAAGCTAAGGGAAGTAGTCGAAGTGAGAATATTCATTTATACGACCTAATTAATAAATCTAAAAGTCCGCTGATAGGATTTGGAGGGCATAAAGGTGCTGCGGGAATGAGTCTTGAATCATCAAATCTTCTAGAATTTAAAGAGCTATTAAATAAGAACATTTTAACTATGGAAAATGTAGAGTTAGATAATGTTCAAATAAATAGTATAGGAATATTACCTCTAGAACAAATTAGTTCAGAGTTATATTCTATGATTAATTCATTTAGACCATATGGACTTGAAAATAAAATGCCTATATTTGAATTTAGAGATGTTACTATTCTTGATTGTAAAAAGATGGGTAAAAATAAAGAATTTACAAAACTTGTAGTGTTTAATGGAATAGTAAAAATTGAAGTAGTCATCTTTATTGATTTTGAAGATGTTGACATAAATACAAATATTAGTTTTTTAGCAACAATAGGTAAAAATGAGTTTAGAGGGAATACTTCTTATAATTTAATGTTTAAAGAGTTGATATCTTAATCTTATAATACTAAAGTTTTATAGTTATTATCTTTAGTATTTTCAGCTTTCTTCTCTAGCCATATTATTTCATCCGTAAGTAGTGTTGTGGCTGTAGAAGACTTTATTATTACTCCTGTTTTAAGATTGATAATTTTTAGATATAAAATTAATTGTCTTTGTGTAAAAGCATAAGTTCCAACTAGTGCATAGCCATTTTCTTTAATCTCTTCATATTTAATATCCTGAGAATCTCTAGAGAATAACTTTGTACCATTTGCACCAATCTTTAAATATCTCATAAATTCAATTTGATTGATTGTCCAATCACATTTTTGAGTTGTATGTGTTTTTATCTCTTCTGAAAGTAAAAATCCTAATTCAGAATGGTTTTCTAATTCTTTAATATTAGTAAAGTCTATAACTAATAATGGAGTTGATTTATTAAGTTTATTTAATGTTGGGCATAAATCATTAAGTAGTTTCTCTGTTAATAAGCTAAAGTTAGTTATATCTGTAGAGTGTTGGTATTTTAATTTATTGGCTTCCGTGTATTCTAAAACTTGTGTATCTGAAGATACGCAAGCATTAAAGAAGAAAACTAATACTAATATAAAGCTGAGTTGTTGCATATTCCACTTTTACAATTTTGACTTGGACAACTAACTTGTGAACAATAATCACTAACTATATCTATTCCTATTTCAACTTTCTTTTTATTGTTATTACAAATATCAAATAAACTACAATCTTTTGGTGAATAAATTATTCTTGCAGAAGATATAATATCACCAGTTAGCGTATCTAGTATTCTGGCATTCACTAATATACTGTTATTCTCAAAGTTTGTATATGTACCAACTAAGATATAATTAATACCTCTAACTTGTTTTTTAAGTTTTTTAATATCTCTGGTAATATGAAATTCACCGTCTGCATTTATAGAAAGTGCATTTTGACCTCTAACTTCAGATACTTTAAATTTTCTAATATGTAGTTCATTAAACATACTTTCACTTACTAATCTACCAAATGTAGTTGTTTTATTTAATTTTGATAAATCAACAAATGATGTAAGCATAATTTTATCTTTATTATTTTTTATGACATTAGATACTAGTAGCTGGTCAGCAATAGCTACAATTGCACCATTTAGATTTTGGTGAACTCTTGAAGTATTTGCATATGGTTGATTATAATCTGCATCTCTAACATTATCCATAGTCTGAGAATTATAATTTAAATGAGATGGTTCAGAGTTATATGGATTGTACGGTGTTGTACAACCTGTAACAAATAATAGAATGAAAAATGATGAAAAAATGAATTTCATAGATAAGCCTTTAATAATAATTATACAGATTGTATAACTATTATTCTTTATTAAAGCTTAACTATTTATTAATTATAGTGGTTTGCTAGCACTTACTCTTAGTTTTCTTTCAGATACAATACTTACTTTTTCTTTTTCCTTATTTGATACAACATAAGGTTTACAGCTATTTGTTAGTTCACAATCGTCAATGTATTGGTGTACCCTAGCTGTTGCTACAACCTTACCATTTTTATTTTCAATAATTCTTGCATTTATTAAAATAGTATTTTTATATGTTGTATAAGTTCCCACTAATATATATTTATTTTCAATAATTTTCTTTAATCTAGTAGTATCACGAGAAATAAAATATTCACCATTATTATCAATAGATATATTAGATTGACCTCTAAATTCAACTATATTATAGTTTCTAATAAATAATTCATTAAACATGCTTTCTGATAAAATTCTTCCAAGATTTGATGTTTCACTAAACTTGTTTAAATTGACAAATGCTGTAAGTGCAATATCATCAAGAGTAGATTGATCTACCCTGCTACTGCTTAATAACTTATTTGATAATGTATTAATTGCTTTTTCAAGAGTAATAACATGATTAAAATAATGATTGTTGGCATAAATATTATTTGCTTGCAAACCACCAAATAATACAGATGTTAAAATTATATATTTAAATATATTTGTAAGCATTTCCAATCCTTATTTTTATTATTATTTACAAGTGCCAGTTGGACAATTTGTAGGACATTCTACTTTTGAACAATGGTCTGTTGTGATATTAATAGTTCTAATTGGACGGACAACTGGTACAATTACCTTTTTTGGTATACTTTTTTTACAGTTTTCAAATATTTCACAATTATTAGAGTGGTAAACAACTCTAGAAGATGCTACAACTTTACCATTGATATTATCAATAATTCTTGCATTGATTAGAACACCCTCTTCAATCTGAGCATAAGTACCTACAAGTACATAGCTATTTTCTATAGTAGTTGCCAGTTTTTTTACATCTCTAGTTATGAAAAACTCACCGTTGGCATTAATAGATAGAAATTTCTGACCTCTAAAATCCATTACATTTAAACCTTTAGAATGTAATTCATTAAAAAAGCTTTCTCCAATTACTCTACCAAAATGAGTTGTTCTATTTAATTTGTCTAATTGCACAAATGAAGTAATAGCAATTGCTCCTATATCTTTTTTCGTAAGAGTTAGATTAGATACTAATTCTTCTGTTAATTCACTTACTACATCTGATATCTTAAATGCATTTTTAGACAGATTACTTACATTGCTAGCTTGATAACTGTATAATGGACCTTTTGCTACATTGTAAGCACAACCAGAAAATCCTATGGCAACTGTTGCACAAAGACTTAATTTTAAAATCATTTTATTCATAATAATCCTTTTTATATATTAATTAGTGTAACTATAATAGAACATTTCTTAAAATTAGATTAATCATACTTTATTTATTCTTAAATCTATATATTAATAGTTGTATATTATCTACTTCAGATTGATTTAAATCAGGTTTAGGTAAAATTAGTTCGATAAGTGACTTTTGTGTCACTTGCATTTTAAAATTTAGGAGGAGATTGATGCAAACAAATCAAATAGAATATGATTATTCAATAGCTAAAGCGTTTACTTTTGCAACGATTTTGTTTGGTATCATTGGTATGCTTGTAGGTACAATACTTGCATTCCAACTTGCTTTCCCAGAGCTAAGTAATTTAGCTGGAGAGTATGGTACTTTCGGTAGATTAAGACCTTTGCACACTAATGGTGTGGCATTTGGTTTTACTCTTAGTGGTATCTTTGCGACTTGGTATTACATTTCGCAAAGAGTATTAAAAGTTTCTTTAAAAGAATCACCATTTTTAATGGGTGTAGCAAAATTACATTTTGTTTTATACTTTATTACAATTCTTTTAGCTGTTGTAACTTTATTAACAGGTTTTACAACATCAAAAGAATATGCAGAGCTTGAATGGCCACTAGATCTTCTAGTAGTAGTTTGGTGGGTTTTATGGGGTATCTCTATTTTTGGTCTTATTGGGATTAGAAGAGAGAGAACATTATATATTTCTATTTGGTATTATATAGCTACATTTATTGCAATTGCAATGTTGTATATATTTAATAACATGGAAGTTCCTACAATGCTATTTGCCAATGGAGCTCCTAGTAGTTTCATGCATTCTATTTCAGCTTATGCTGGTACAAATGATGCTCTAGTAGAATGGTGGTATGGACATAATGCTGTTGCATTTGTTTTTACTGTACCTATTATTGCTATGATTTATTATATTCTTCCAAAAGAGTCAGGACAAAATGTTTATTCTTATAAACTTTCTATCTTAGCTTTCTGGGGATTATTATTTGTTTATTTATGGGCTGGTGGACATCACCTTATTTATAGTACTGTTCCTGATTGGATGCAAACTATGGGTTCTGCAATGTCTGTTGTTCTAATTTTACCATCATGGGGATCAGCAATTAATATGCTTCTTACTATGAAAGGTGAGTGGAATCAACTACAAACTAATCCATTAATTAAATTCTTAGTTATGGCTTCAACTTTCTATATGTTATCAACAATTGAAGGTCCTATTCAAGCTATTAAATCAGTTAATGCTATTGCACACTTTACTGACTGGATTCCTGGTCATGTACATGATGGTGTTTTAGGTTGGGTTGCATTTATGGTAATGGCTTCATTATTTCATATGGCTCCAAGAATGTATGGACGAGAAATTTGGTCTAAATCATTAATGGAAACTCAATTTTGGTTACAAACTGTTGCAATCGTAATGTACTTTACATCTATG